>JAKASC010000036.1 GCA_021828245.1 Acidobacteriota bacterium | reverse complement strand
GCGTGGATCGAATCATCTATGCCATCTTCAATGGCTACAACGAAAAACATGAATGGCGGAACCGTACCCTCCGCCTTTTTACACAAGCAGCTTGACGTCACCGCTGCGCACCTGTTAGGAGCCTACGCGCCGGGCGATAGGTTATAATAGAAGGGTCGCATCCCTCAGGTTAAGGAGCGTTCATGTTTCGAGTCTTCAAAAAGCATCGGGAAAAGGTAAAAAAGTATCTGCTGGTTTTTTTCCTGAGCATCGTCTCCATCGGCATGGTGGTGACACTGGCTCCTTTGCCGGTGGGCAATTCCAACCTGACGGCGGGCAACGTCCTGGCGACCATCGGGAGCGACAAAATCACCACCACCGACTTGCAGAACTCCATTGAAAGTCGCCTGCGCAATTCCCCTCTTGGCAACGACGCAGGGATTATTCCCGCGATCGCCGGGACGGTTCTGAACGATATGGTGATGCAGCGAGCACTGGCGCGTCAAGCTAGCCGGATGGGTCTCGAGGTTTCTAATCAAGAGCTTCGAGCGGCGCTCGAAGCCGAACCGTGGCTCTATCAAAACGGCAAATTCATCGGGGTCAGCCAGTATGAGAACATCGTCGAGGAAGAAACGGGAATGTCGGTGCCGGAGTTTGAAGAACAGCTCCGCCAGAGCCTGCTGCTTGACAAATTGAGGTCTGTCATCTCCGACGGCGTGGACGTGACGCCCGCGGAAGTCCATCAAGCATTTCTCCGGCGCAACACGAAAGCTAAGATTCGCTACGTTGTTTTTGACCCCAGCCAATTCCTCAAGTCGGTTCAGGTGACCCCCGCCGCTCTCCAGACCTATTTTGACCAACATCGTGACCTCTATCGCATCCCCGAAGAACGCCAGGTTCAGTATGTCATCATCAGCCCCGACCAGGTGCGGTCGCAGGTGAACATCACCAACCAAGAAATGCAGAATTACTACACGCAGCACCTGGCGGAGTATCGAGTTCCCAACCGCGTTAAAGTTGCCCAGATTCTTTTCAAAACGACGGGCAAGAGTCCGCAGGAGATCGCGGCGCTCAAGCAGACGGCAGAGTCGGTTTTAGCCAAAATCAAGGCGGGAGCCCATTTTAGTCAAATGGCCGAGCAATACTCCGAGGACGCAAGCGCGGCCAATGGAGGTCTGATTGGCTGGATTACGCACGGGCAAACCGTCAAAGCCTTTGAAGACGCGGCCTTTTCGCTCAACCCAGGGCAAGTCAGCGGACTGATCCAGACGAGCTATGGCTTGGTGATTATCAAGGTTTTGGCCAAGCAAACCGCGCACCTCCAAACCTTCTCGGAGGTTCAAGACTCGATTCGCGCAACCTTAATGCAGCAAAAAATCGCCGACGCACAACAGGCACTGGCACAAAGTCTAGAAGACAAGCTAGCGGCCCAGCCGAGCCAATTTGCAACCATCGCGAAGCAGGCGGGGCTGACCGTCAAACAGACTCCGCTTTTCAAGTACAACACGACGCTGCCTGATTTCGGTTCAAGTCAAGCCTTCCAAAACCTGACCTTTCAACTCCAAGTAGGCCAGGTTGGCCAGCCGATCAGCATCCCAATGGGCGTGGCCCTTATTCAGCTCACGAAAATTGTTCCGGCTCACGATCCCAAGCTCAGCGAGGTCCAAGCCAAGGTGGAGCAAGACTATCGGCAAGCGCAATCTAAGCTCACCGCCGCGCAGAAAGCGATGGCATTCGCCCAAGCGGTTCAGAAAGGTGATTTCCAAACGGTCGCAAAAACGGAGGGTTACGTCGTCAAGGAAAGCAAGGATTTTTCCAGACAGGATTACGTGGACAATCTGGGCAGCGGTTCTAACCTTTCCGCAGCGTTTACGTTAGCTCCCGGCCAAACCGGCGGCCCGGTCTCCCTCGGAGGCAAGCAAGTGGTTTTCCAGGTAGTTTCGCAGACACCTCCGAGCGAGGCTGAATTTGCGGCTCAAAAAGACCAAATTCGCGAGGAGCTGCTCGACCAGGCCCGAAATTTGGCATGGGAAGTTTACCGCGACAACCTGAAGGCGTATCTTATCCGCACCGGCCAACTGAAAATGAATCCTACAGCGCTCAAAACCTTTTTAGCCGGCTTCACGAATCAGGACTGAGCAAGTCAGACCACGGTTACCGCTCACAAGGAGGCCACGTCGAAACTTATGCCACGGCTGACCAAACTGCCCATCGAACAAGCCGACGCCACAAGCCGGCGCATTTTCGAAGATTTCATGAAGGAGCGCGGGAATGTTCCCAACATGTTCCGTACGGTCGCTCACCGGCCGGAGATCATGCACACGATGGTTGAGCACTTCCGTACGGTCATGAACGGTGGCACCGTGGAGAAGAAGCTCAAGGAGCTGGTGGCGGTTCGCGTCTCCCATTTGAACGGCTGTGATTACTGACTGAAGCCCCACACCGCCTTGGCAAGGCGGTTCGGAGCCTCACGCGAGGAACTCGACGCGCTTGCATCCGGCGACCTGAGCCCTTTTTCTCCACGAGAGCAGGCTGCGCTTGCCTTTGCTGAAAAGCTCACCCTTGACTCCAACAACGTTCCCGACGGACTGTTTAGTACCCTTCGCCAGCATTTTGACGAGGGCGAAATTGTTGAAATCGCTGCGGTCGCGGGGCTCTTCAATTACTTCAACCGTTTTAACAATGTCCTTCAAATTGAGCCGACAAAATAAGCGTTAGCAGACGCTCGTTCCAGGACTGATATCGAAGATCGGTGAGCGGCATTTATGGCTTGAGAGGCGGCGGCGCTTTGATGTACTTGCTTGCAAACTTCATAAACGCCGGCCAGTTGGGCAAATCCGTGTGGCCGCCATGGTGCTGCCGCCAACCAATGTCTCCGGATAACAAGGCGACGCCGAGCGGAGGCATGGTCGCGCTGGGCAATCCGCGCTTACCCAACAGGCGATAAACCGGACCAGCAGCAACCGCCGCCATATAAGACCCGCGGGAATCAACCCAGTTGCCTTCTACCTTGGGCGAGCCGTAACTGATGAAAATCGGGCGCGGCGCGCACATGGCGATAAGCTCGTGGGAATCAACCGGCAGGTCGCCGGCATTGAGCGGACCGTCAAATTTCAAAAAATTGCCGGCAAACCAATGATATTCCCCCGCTCCCGCAAGATTACCCATTTGCTCGCCAAAATGCCTTCGGAAGAGGGTCGCACCCCCTTTGCCGGACGATCCGATCAAGGCAATGGCAAAGCGCTGGTCGTAGGCCATGGTCACCAGCGCAGCCTTGCCATACCGTGACAATCCCTCGATGGCCACTTCTTTGGCGTTGACGGCCGGATCGGTTTGCAGATAATCGAGGACGCGACTGGCCCCCCAGGCCCAGGCTCGCAAAGCACCCCACTGTTCCGGCCGCCTGGGTCGGCCACGATTCACCAGCCCAATGATTCCGCTGCGCAGCCCGGCGCCATTATCCGCTTGATAGCTTGTGGGATCCAAGATCGCATAGCCCCAATCGGCATCCAGCAGTTGCTGTTTCCAGCCAGGACCCTTGGGAGGAGGCGGAAGCTTTATCCCGCGGGCTTTCAACATGGCCAAAAACCCTTTCATCACCAAAGGGTTGAAATTAAATCCAAAGTGAATCAGCACCGGAACCGGACCGCTGGCTCGCGCTGGAAGCACCAGGGTCAGCGGAATATTGACGGTGATCGCGGGGTCTATGGAATTATTCACGTGGCCAATCAGGTGCTTGGTGAGCGTGGGAATGCCATGGGAGGTCCCGTGCTTCTCACTCACAAGAATCCAAGTCACCTTAGGAACGTTCCGCGGCACGTAGCCGTAAACGTCACGGTCGAAGTCCTGCACAATCTCGGGGCGTCGGAGTTTCCACCAGAGCTGGGGCGTCGTAATCCGAACACCCAAATTTGAAACCAAGGGATTGGGCAGATTGGGATATGGATTGGCCAACGCCTCGTTGGTATTGGGGGGATTGGGAGCCTTTGGATTCAGGCCATTGGCGCCGGGACGAAGGTGCGTGAGATGAAGAATGTCCAACATATAGTGATAATCAGCTTCCGTAGCCTTCTGCTGAGCCTCCAGCTTGGCCTTCTCAGCCGGCGTCAGGTTCATGCCTGGAAACTGCGCGGCAACGAAGCCCGCCGTGACCATAATCATGGCCACGGTATAAATCCATTTTCCCGGTCGCACTTAAATTCCCTCCTTCGTATTTGAAAATTCCTGAGCGGACGCCCCAAGACCGCTTAGTTTACACATTCTTCTCTCCTATGTCGCCGGAGCGCTTTGACATGCCCAACACTCTGTTACCTTGCCTCGCTTGACCCCTTAAGATTCCTGGCACCATAATGACCAAGGTTGCGACGCTCTCTTTGAGGAAGGTTATGCGTGACATCGGCAAAGTCGCCGTGTTGGGCGCGGGTACCATGGGAGCGCGGATTGCCGCGCACCTCGCCAATGCCCACGTTCCGTGCGTTTTGCTCGACCTTCCTCCCACCTCGCTCACTGCGGAGGAACAATCCAAAGGGCTTACGCTTCAGGATGCGCCAGTCCGCAACCGCCTCGCCGAGCAGGGTTTAAGAGCTGCTCTTCAATCGAGTCCAGCAGCGTTTTTCATTCCGGAGAATGCCCGCTTCATTGCCCTCGGAAATCTTCAAGATCATCTGGGCTGGCTCAAAAGCTGCGACTGGATTATTGAGGCCGTTGTGGAAGACTTGGAAGCCAAGCGCGAGTTGTACCGGACTGTGGACGCGGTGCGCGCACCGAGGTCCATTATCAGTTCCAACACGTCTGGCATTTCCATCAACCAGCTCGCTGAAGGGCTTAGCGATGATTTCCGGCAGCACTTTCTGGGCACTCACTTTTTCAACCCGCCGCGATATTTGCGGCTGTTAGAGGTCATCCCCACGACTCAAACGCGGGCTGAGGTCATTGAGACCATCACCCGCTTCGGCGAAAAGTTTCTGGGCAAGGGCGTCATCCTTGCTAAAGACACGCCGAATTTTATTGCCAACCGGATTGGAACCTTCATCATACTGAATGTTCTTCATTTCCTTGCCCGTGGAGCCTTTAGCATTGAGGAACTCGATGCCCTGACAGGTCCTGCCGTCGGCCTGCCGAAATCTGGCACATTTCGCACCCTCGATCTTGTCGGTCTGGATGTCTTTGCGCATGTGGTCAACAACCTGGCCGCCGCGCTGCCCAACGATGAGCGACGTGACTTGTTGCGGGTACCGGATTTTATCGCGGCGATGATCCACCGGGGGCTGCTAGGCGACAAGACCGGCCAAGGCTTCTACAAGAAGAGTAAGGCAAAAGTAGCCGGCGACTCTTCGGAAATCCTGACCCTCGACTTGAAAAGTTTTGAGTACCGGCAGCGACAAAAGCCCAAGCTTCCGGCTCTCGAATTGGTGCGGGGAACCGAAGATGCGCAAGAGCGCATCCGAACGCTTTTTTACTCCCAGGACTCGGTAGGCGACTTCTATCGTTCATTTCTCGGCGAGGCATTCCATTACACGGCCAGCCGCATTCCGGAAATCTCCGACGACATCGTTTCCGTGGACCGTGCCATGAAGTGGGGCTTCAACTGGGAACTGGGGATTTTTGAGATGTGGGATGCGGTAGGCGTCGCCCAGGTTATGGAACAGTGGAGGCGCGAAAACCGTCATCTTCCGCCTCTGGTTGAGGCGCTTTTAACGTCGGGAAACAAAACTTTCTACGCCTCGCTGGAAGCCACCGAGTGTTATTTTGATCTCTCTAGCCGGAATTACAAGCCGATCCCAACCCCGCCTGGCGTCTTGATCCTGAAATCGCTTAAGGCTCGTCAACGTGAGATCCGCCGAAACCCAGGCGCAAGCCTCATTGACTTGGGGGACGGTGTAATCGCTCTCGAGTTTCACTCCAAAATGAATACCCTTGGCCCCGACACCGTAGCCATGATTTTTACGGGCCTCAAATTGCTCGATGAATCGTTCCAGGCGATGGTAATTGGCAATCAAGGAGCCAACTTCAGCGTCGGGGCCAATCTGATGCTCGTGTTGATCTCCATTCAGGAAGGCGAATGGGACGAACTGGAGGAGGCGGTTCGCGCCTTCCAAAATGCCAACATGGCGCTGAAGTATGCAACCAAGCCGGTGGTCGCTGCGCCCTTTGGATTAACGCTCGGCGGCGGGGTTGAGATCACGCTTCACTGCCGTCGGGCGCGCGCCGCGGCAGAAACTTACATGGGTTTGGTCGAGGCGGGCGTGGGATTGGTCCCCGCCGGAGGCGGGACCAAAGAAATGTTGGTCCGCGCGATGGACAAGGCTCTGGCGGTCAAGGACGCCGATCCCTTCGATTGGATTAAGGACCTCTTTGCAACCATCGGCATGGCGAAGGTGTCCACCAGCGCGGAGGAGGCACGAAAATTGGGTTACCTTTCCGAGCTTGACTCGTACAGTATGAATCCGGACCGGCAGCTTGCGGAGGCTAAACAATTGGCGCTCGCGCTGGCGCAACTCGAAGCTCAGCCCGCGAAACCGCGCGACGACATTTTAGTGCTGGGCCAATCGGCGTTTGCCAAGATGAGATTAGGGCTTCACTTGCTTCGGCGTGGCGGCCACATCTCCGAGCACGACGCGGTCGTCGGCACCCATTTGGCAAAGATTTTATCGGGCGGGGGAGCTTTTACCTCACCGCAACGCGTTTCGGAGCAATTTCTTCTCGACCTTGAACGGGAGTCGTTCCTCAGCCTTTGTGGTGAGCGCAAAACCCAAGAGCGTATCCAGCATATGCTTAAGACGGGGAAACCTTTGAGAAATTAGTCATGCCCGAATGGTCAGGTGTTTGCGATGGGGGGACGAGTTACGCACAAACCTTGAGTTTGGCGGGTTGAATAAAGATTGCTCACGGCCGCATCGAAAACAGATGGAAGCGGAATTCGCCAGGCGGTAATTATGAAAGAAGCTGTTATTGTGTCAGCCGTGCGAACGGCTGTCGGCAAGGCGCCGCGGGGGGCCTTGCGTACCACTCGTCCGGACGAGATGGCGGCTGCCGTCATCCGGGAAGCGCTTCGTCGTGTTCCGGCACTCGATCCAAACCAAGTCGAGGACGTTATTTTTGGCTGCGCCATGCCAGAAGCCGAGCAAGGAAACAATGTCGCTCGCATCGCGGCGCTGCGAGCCGGCCTGCCCGTAAGTTGCCCGGCCATGACCCTCAATCGCTTTTGCTCTTCGGGACTGCAATCCATCGCTTTGGCCGCCGAACGCATCATGGCGGGATTTGCAGATTGCATCCTTGCCGGCGGAACGGAATCCATGAGCATGGTCCCGATGGGCGGGTATCACTTCTCGCCCAACCCGCGGCTGATCGAGGATTACCCTGACGTGTATCTCACCATGGGCCTGACGGCGGAAAACTTGGCTCGTAAGTTCGGTATCTCCCGCGAACGACAAGATGAATTCGCCTTGCGCAGCCATCGGCTTGCCATCGAGGCAGCCGATGGAGGCAAATTCAAGCAGGAAACCGTTCCTCTTGAAGTGGTCCAGGTCAGCCTGAACGATGCGGGAAAATCGGAAACCTGCACGCTTCTTTTCGACACGGACGAGGGGCCGCGGCGCGACACCTCCGCGGAGGCGCTTGCCCAGTTAAAACCCGCGTTCCATGCCCGCGGCACGGTCACTGCCGGCAACTCCTCGCAGATGAGCGACGGCGCCGCCGCCGTGGTGGTCATGTCCGCGGAAAGGGCGCAAGCGCTCGGAATCTCACCTCTGGCGCGGTTTGTCAGTTTTGCGACGGCGGGCTGCCCGCCCGAAGAGATGGGCATCGGACCGGTGTTTGCCATTCCCAAGGCGCTTAAGCTGGCCGGCTTGAAGATGGCGGATATTGATCTGATCGAACTCAATGAAGCGTTTGCGGTGCAAGCCCTGGCAGTCATCGAGCAAGCAGAATTGGATCCAACCAAGACCAACGTGAATGGCGGGGCCATTGCCCTCGGCCACCCGTTGGGGGCGACCGGGTCGAAACTTACGGCCACCCTCCTCGGCGAGATGAAGCGGCGCAGGTCTCGATACGGTATGGTGACGATGTGCGTAGGCGGCGGAATGGGCGCGGCGGGAATCTTTGAGAACTTGCAGTAAGCCGTCCTTCCCCAACGACCCGGAGGAGATGCGCGGCCAAGGTTTCAGGCCGACAGCCGCTCGTCGCAAATAGAAGTGGTTGACTCGAGCTCCTCTGCGCGATCTGACCAGTGCCCAAGCCTCTGCCAATTTCTAAACTCAGTAACTCGTCATTTTTACGGTTTTGCGAACGGAAAGTCGAAAGTTTGACGAGCCATCACGTTCTGCAGTTTGCCGGTGTAGGCGCGAGCCGTTTCGCGGTCAGCGAGGCATTTTTCCACCGACGAATGCCACTCGAGGGATAAACTAACTGAGGACTGCGAAAATAAGGGAGGGATATGACCGAGGCAACGAGCGAGGTCCGCATTAAGGGTGGAGGTTTTCTGATCGAGGGGCGGAGCCCGGAGGAAATCTTCACCCCCGAAGATTTGACCGACCAACATCGCCTGGTGGCGCAGACGGCCGAGGAGTTTGTTACTCGTGAGCTGATGCCACGCTCAAAAGAGATCGAAAACAAGAAGCCCGGCCTTCTGCGCGAACTGCTCCAAAAAGCGGCTGAGGTCGGGCTATGCGCCACCGATGTGCCCGAGACATACGGAGGTCTGAACCTGGACAAGATTTCCAGCATTCTCGTCTCTGAGAAGATGGCTCGTAACGGTTCATGGGCCTCAACGATCGGGGCGCAATCCGGCATTGGTATTCTGCCGATTGCGCTTTTCGGCACTGAAGCTCAAAAGCAAAAATACGTCCCCAAATTGGCGAGGGCCGAGTGGGTGGGTGCCTACGCGTTAAGTGAAGCAACCTCCGGCTCCGACGCGTTGCACTGCCAGACCCGCGCCACGCTCAGCCCGGATGGCCAACATTACATCCTCAACGGCTCCAAGATGTGGATTACGAACGGCGGCATCGCGGATGTTTACATCGTCTTCGCCAAAGTGAACGGGGAACACTTCACGGCATTCATCGTCGAGCGAGGATACCCTGGCGTCTCTGTCGGCGCCGAAGAACACAAAATGGGCATTCGAGGCTCTTCCACCACGCCAGTGAATTTTGACAACGTCCTTGTGCCAATTGAGAATGTGCTCGGTGAAGTCGGCAAGGGCCACCGAATCGCCTTCAACATTCTCAATTTTGGACGGCTTAAGCTCGGCGCCGGCTGCGTAGGCGCGTCCAAATACCTCATCGTCGAGGCCGCTCGTTGGGCGAAAGACCGCCAAGCCTTTGGCCGCCGAATCGCCGACTTTGGGCTCATTAAGGAAAAACTCGGTGAGATGGTGGCACGGACTTACGCCGCCGAAAGCATATCCTACCGAACCGCGGGCCTCATTAACCAGGCGCTCGAAGCCTCAAACTCCGCCGGATCGGGAGCCTCGGAAAAAATCATGGCGATCCTTCAGGAGTACGCCATTGAATGCTCAATCCTCAAAGTCATCGGCACGGAGACACTGCACTACGTCGCCGACGAAGCGGTTCAGATTTACGGAGGGTACGGTTTTTCGAGCGATTACGAAATCGAAAAAGCCTACCGCGACCAACGCGTGAACCGGATCTTCGAAGGCACCAACGAGATTAACCGCCTGCTCATGGTCGAAATGCTGATGAAGCGAGCCACCAAGGGTGAACTGGCGCTGTGGCCTGCCGCCCAAAAATTGTTGGAAACATTGCTGAACCCTCCCGCCGCGCCAATGCAAGACGAGCAACCGCTGGGGGACGTCGCCGCCCTCGTGGAGGGCCTAAAAAAAACCACCCTGATGGTTGCAGGCAGCGCGGCGCAAAAATATTTGGCCAAGCTTTCAGAGGAAGAGGAAGTCGTCGGCGCCATCAGCAATCTGCTCATGGAAGTTTACGCTACCGAGACCGCCTTGCTGCGCGGCCAAAAAATGATTCTGCGCAACGGCGAGCCAGCGGCAGCCGCTGAGGTCGCTGCGACACGGATCTCTGCCTATGAAGCGGCCGACCGCGCGGAAATGGAAGCGCGGCGAAGTTTGGCAAGAATCACCGACGGGGATGCCTTGCGCGTCCAGTTGAGTGCTCTGCGCCGTTTCCTTCGTCGAACCCCTCCGGACCTTATCGAGCTTAAACGCAAGTTGACGGATCGGGTTCTACAACTCAACCGATACCCATTTGGATAAAAGCCTTCGTGAGCTTGGGGACCGTGTCCGCGCCGTCAAGCGACGGGTTGATGGCGCTGTTTCGAGTCTATCGGCGGCAACCCAAAGCGGGGTGCTTCAAACAGCGTGGCAGGAGTTGACGGCCGCTATACTTGCAGCCCTTTCAGGGCCTTCATCGCCCCGACCAAGTCGGAAACAGCCAGCACGAACTCCGCGTTTTTCGAGCCAGTTCCCGCCACGCCGTAGGCATAGGTGACGGTGATATTTTCCTCAGCCAATCGCGCGCTGACCTTGGCCAGTTGTCCCGGGCGATGTGCAAGGCTCAGGCGAAGAACATCCTCCTCGCTCAAGCGAAGGCCCAGCCCATCGAGAGCCTGCCGCGCTCTGGCAGGGTTGGCGGCGACCACGCGAATGGCGCTTCCGTTCTCTGTGTCATAAGTCGCCAAGGCAATAAGGTTAACTTTGGACTGTGCCAGCGCCTTCGTAATCCGGGCCAATTGCCCCGCACGGTTTTCTACCCACACGGTGATTTGCTTTGCCTTTCCCACAGATTCCTCCCGAAAATGCTCTTCCCGAGGGCGAGCCGAACGCCCTGCACGACGCAAAACGCCGGCGAGCGTTCTCTCCTCTACGAGAAGAAGCAAAAGAATCTCAATTAGCTTACCAGGAAAACCCCGGCGATTTTCCTATGGACTCATCAAGTTTGAGGAAAGGTCGCCTGTCCGTCGGCCGAAAATCCGAATGCGTAAGCCTACGACGACGGTTCTCCCAGGCATCGGAACGTTTGGGATCTCCTCGTAGAAGGTATTAGTCAAATTGGAAACCTGCAGATAAGGCCGTAGTCTTCCGAGCGAACGCGCCACAGCCATATCCCACAAAGCATACGGCGATTGATGAATCCGCTGCAATACGCCAAACCTCGATCGGGCAATTAGTCCGCCTGGCAAGGTTCCCAGCCACGTCATTTCGGCGGAGTTCACGAGATAATTGAACAAATACCGTGATTGCAAGATTCTCGCAGGAGCACGCGATCCGTGCAGTGCTGTGTAACTAAATTGAATCTGCTGCGAGCGGTGAAGCCTTGTGCCTACCGCCAGCTCCACGCCTTGGAAGGTAAGGTTGTCAATGTTCATAGCTCTCCAAACGGCGCTGCCGGGCGTTCTAGCGTAATCAATGCCGTCTCGGTCTTGCCGCTCGAAGAGCGTAATATGCGCAGCCCACCGTGCGCGGGGATACCAATCGAAGCCCGTCTCATAGTTCCATGCTCTTTGCGGCTTGAGGTTCGGATTCCCCAGCGTGGCCGGGTCATGATAGTAGAGGTCCGTAAAAGTCGGTAACTGGAAGGCGCGCTCGACCGCCGCCCGCCATTGCAGACGAGAATCTATCCAATACCCGCCGCTGATGGAAGGGCAGAACTCGCCGTGAAGGGAGCCATAGGTCTCCTCTCGGGCGCCCAGGGTGAATGAAAACCGCCGCCAGGGGCGAACGTCCAACGCGGCATAGCCGGCGGCGCGATTGCGCAGGTGTTCACCGAGGTTGTTGCTGCGAATGGAATCCCGAAAGCCTTCCAGCCCCACGTAGAGCTGGGTGTTCATCGAAAGCCGTTGGTGATGACGCCAAGCCGCCTGATAGCTCCGATCCGCATGATGGTTTGCGTAAACCCACGGACGGTTCCGATAGAGAACAAAAAAGTCCGTGTGGCGGCGAAACGCAAACGACACCTCATTCCTCCGCCCCACCGCCTGGCGAATGCCCGCAAACCACGTCCGGGTTCGCTCCCACGAATTAAAGTTTCCATAAAATTGGTTGGCCCCAAAGGGACGGTCATTATGCGCCAGAAGGATTTGAGTGGCGCCAAGCGACGTGTGGCCGTACGTTATGGAATCGAGAGCCAGGTCACGATAATCACGGTCGGGCAGAAAGCCGGTGGAAAAATCCCGTGAGAAGTCCAACTCCTCGCCAAAATTCGGCTGGGCAATGCTGAATGTTCCTGCCTCTTGATTGATTCCAAAGTTGCCGGCTGCGGCCTGCAAGAACATTTCCGTCGCCCTCGGCTCCCGTGTGACGAAATTGACCACCCCACCCACGGCATCCGATCCATAGAGCGTGGTTCCGGAACCGTGAAGGATCTGAATGCTCGAGACTGCCTGCATGGTAATCGGCAGATCCATATCATGGTGGGCGCTCTGCACGTCATTCATGCGCCAGCCGTCCAACAAGATCAGGGTCTGTTCAAAGGTGCCGCCGCGTATGGAGACGTCCGCTTGCGTTCCGTCGGGGCCGCGTTCTTGCAGATCCACGGAAGCGTCTTCAGCCAGGAAATCCACGAGGGCGCTGCCTAGAAGTTGCTGCCGATCCAAATTGATGACGGTGATCGAACGGTCGGCTTCCATCAAAGGAACGGGTTTGTACACCCCGGTGACAACAATGGTTTGCTTTTGCTCAACTCGCCGGGGTTGAGTTCGCAGTCGGTCTTTCTGCGCACGGGCCGGCGCGACAGCTCCCAGAAGGAACATCGCCATGAACGCCGGCACACCCCTGACCGACGCTTTGCGCAAAGTCAACCGGTTGTGGCGCGTAAAAAAGGTTTTTGGCGTCACTAAACCACGCAGCTTCATTGCACGAGGGAGCCTACCCGACGGCTTCAATCAGCGTGAAGCGTGAAGGATAAAGTTGCCGAGGTCGCCTCGGTTTTGATTGTGGGAATCCATCACTCTGACGCTCACGCGAAAGGCATCCGCCGGCAACGGGACGGACTTATCCAACTGCACCACGTGGCGCGGATCCACAGTGAGCAGCGTATCGTGGGCCAGTTCTTGGCCCATCGCGCTATAAAAGACCGCTTGAAGCGTGCCGGGCATAAACACTCCAAAAGAGCCTGTCAGGGTGATCTGGTCGCCCGATATCCTTCCCCGCAGCGGTCGGCTAATCACTCCGGCCCACACAGCTTTGCGGATCGGATTCAGAGCGCGCGTGGGCGACCAGTGAAGTGTAAATTCGTGTTGCTGTCCCGGATCCAGCGTGGCAAAGGGGCTCAGAACTTCTGTTTCTAAAAAATAGGGGGTCTTTTCCAGGTTGTTGGGCAGCGTTTGAAAGAACGGGCCGCGGGATATCGTTCCCGGCCCATCATTCCACGATTCGACCGAGGCGTTGTCAGGATACTTCTTACCGGGAAAATACCGGAAGCTTTCCACCAAGGCCAAATCTTTCTGCGCATTTTCGATCGCGAACCAGCCGGCATTCGAATCGGCAGCGACTTTTCCCACCTGGTAGCGATAGTGGACACGGAGCATGCGCCGATGGTCTATGGCATGATAGCTCGGATTGCGAACGTCCCCGTAAGGGTTGTAAAAACCTCGAGGAAACATACTGTGCGGGTTAATTGGAATATACACGAACAATTGCTTATTGGGCTGGGAAGGATTGGTCGCGTCACTGGCGTCATTCTGGAGCACATCCCAAATGCCCCAGCGAATTCGCCGCTCGCTGATATTGCGCATGACTTCACGGACCGTCACCCGCGTGGTTCCCGCAAACACCTGAAACGTCCGTACAAATT
>JAKASC010000035.1 GCA_021828245.1 Acidobacteriota bacterium | reverse complement strand
CTCGCCGAACGTCACCGACATCACGGAGCTGGCTCGCGCGGCGGAAAGCGCGGGCGCGGACGCGCTGACGCTGGTCAACACGTTTGTCGGGATGGCGATTGACATCGAAACGCGAACGCCTCGCGTCTCGAACGTGACTGCCGGTCTGTCCGGGCCGGCCATCAAGCCCGTGGCGCTACGGATGGTTTATCAGACGGCGCGCGCCGTGCGCGTGCCGGTCATCGGCATCGGCGGCATCGCCTCGGCCGAGGACGCGCTCGAGTTCATCATCGCCGGAGCCCGAGCGGTGCAAATCGGCACGGCCAATTTTTATGCTCCCGACACGGCGCTTCATGTCGTTGAGGGCATTCGCGCCTGGTGCCGCTCGAAACGCCTGAATCTTTCGGACGTGGTCGGTTCCATCAAAATCCCCCTTTCCGCCGCTTCGCCCGCCAGCTAAAGTTGGAGATTGCCGGCTGGCCGCACGCGCAACAGCGCGTTCTATCGGCTGTTTCATCGCAAAGTTGAGGCGACTCGATCAAGCCCTTGTAGGAGTTGTGACCGGGCACACGGCTGCCAAGGTGACAAACGCGCCACAACGGTCAAGAGGAGTGGCGTGTTCGGCGCGGGCATGTTGACCAGACCTGGCCGGCAGAATGGGCGACCCAGGGGGTGTCGGCTAAGGGCATTTTTCGCTATGATGAAGCAGAGGCCAGCCTGATGTTCTCTCGGCACAATCGGATGATGGGTTTTCTCTACCTCCTTGCCGACACGCTGCTGGGGCTGCTGAGCTTCGCGGTGGCCCATTGGCTTCGCTCCGACGTGGTTACCCCGCGGCCGCTTTATCCGCTGATCTATTATTTCTGGATTGTTCCTCTCGCCGTGGGCCTGTGGGTGACGGTCGGCGTGGCGACCGGAATCTACCGGGAAATCGAAGAAGAAAATTTTCGTCGCATTTTTACCGATCCGCTCCAGGTTTTCCTCATCTCCACCACGCTGCTGTTTGCGCTCACCTATGCGTTCAAATGGTTTTTTATCAGCCGACTGTTGCTGGGCTTTTATGCCGCGGCGAACCTGGTGGCGATGGTGCTGTTTCGCTGGGTCGCTCGTCGGCTGGGAGACCCCTTACGCCGCTCGTTTGGCGGCTATCGCGAATTTCTGTTGGTGGGGGATACTCCGGAAGCCGTGGAAATTGCCCGCACGCTTGAAGCCAACGAGTCGCGCGGCGCACGCCTGTTTGGCGTGATACGGGTGGGCGCGCTCGAGGAAAACGAATTCCGTTACCCGCAACTTCGTCGTTCCTATCCTCTCTACCCAATTCGCGCGCTTCCGGAGCTGATTCGTCGCCACGTGATTGACGAAGTTATTTTCGCCGTCTCCAAGGAAGACCTTGAAAGGCTCGAGGAGGCATTTTTGCTGTGCGAGCAGGAGGGAGTCAAAACCCGTGTCCTGCTCAGTTTTTTCCCGCATGTCATTTCGCGCGTTTATCTCGAGCGCTTACGCGACATGCCGTTGCTCACCTTTACCACCACGCCGGCCAGCGAGTCGCTGTTGTTGCTGAAGCGCGCCTTTGATTTCACGCTCGCCCTGCTTTTGCTGGTGGTGCTCTCACCCCTGTTGGCGATCTTGGCGGTTCTTATCAAACTCACCTCCGACGGTCCCATCCTCTATCGGCAAACCCGTTGCGGGTTGGGGGGACGGAAATTCACCGTGTACAAGTTTCGCTCCATGCGCGCGGATGCCGACCTGCACCGCGAGGAACTCGAGGCCCTCAATGAGATGGACGGTCCCGTTTTCAAAATCTCTCGTGATCCCCGGTGTACAACCCTCGGCCGGTGGATGCGCAAGTTTTCATTGGACGAGCTGCCGCAGTTGGTGAACGTGCTGAAGGGAGACATGTCCTTTGTGGGGCCGCGTCCCCCGCTTCCGGAAGAGGTCGAACACTATGAACCCTGGCAGCGGCGCCGTCTTCGCATGGTTCCGGGCCTTACGTGTCTGTGGGCGCTCGAGGGCCGCAATCGCCTCAGCTTCCGCCGGTGGATGGAACTGGACCTCGAATACATTGACCGCTGGTCGCCTCTGTTGGATTTGAAGATTATCCTGAAAACCATTCCGGTAGTGGTTTTGGGCCGCGGCGCGTCGTAGCGGCGGCGAAGATGTTCGCGCCCCGAAGGTGAATGATGCGCATCGAAAGGCAGCATTTACATCAAGTTGATGAGTATCGTTGGCTGATTCCCCGCCACATCCACCCCGACATGCGAACCGACGCTTTGGTTTATGCGAGCGAGCCCTTGCTGGTTGACCTGCTGCGGGATCAGTCGCTCGAACAGGCCGTGAACGTGGCCATGCTGCCCGGCATCATCGGTAAATCGTTAGCGATGCCGGACATTCACCAGGGTTATGGCTTTCCCATCGGCGGCGTGGCGGCAACGCTGCCGGACGAGGGCGGCGTCGTTTCCCCCGGCGGAGTCGGCTTTGACATCAACTGCGGCGTGCGGTTGCTGGCGAGCGAGTTGACGCTCGAAGAGGTGCGTCCCAAAATCCGTGAGTGCGTCCATCAGCTTTTCCGAGACATTCCTTCCGGCGCCGGTCGTTCCGGCTCGATCCGGCTTTCATACCAGGAGTTGGATCGCGTCATGGTGGAGGGTGCGGCATGGATGGTCGGGCAGGGATACGGAGAACCGGAGGACCTCGCCGTCTGTGAGGAAGAAGGGGCAATCGAAGGTGCGGACCCCGACGCCGTCGGCGAGCGGCCTCGCAAGCGCGGCTTGCCGCAGCTTGGCACGCTCGGCTCGGGCAATCACTTTCTGGAAGTCCAATATGTCGAACGCATTTTTGAACCCGCTGTGGCGCAAAAGTTTGGCCTGTTTGAAAACCAAGTGGTGATGCTGATTCACTCCGGCTCAAGGGGTTTTGGCCACCAAGTTTGCACAGATTACTTGAAGGATATGGACGCCGCCATGCGTCGGTACGATATTCAACTCCCGGACCGGCAGCTGGCCTGCGTGCCTGTGCATTCTCGGGAAGGACAAGCGTATCTCGGCGCGATGCGCGCGTCCGCGAATTTTGCTTGGGCTAACCGCCAGGCGATCACCCATTTTGCGAGGCAGGCCTTCCGGCGGATATTTGGGCCAGAGCAATCGTTGCGCCTCGTTTACGATGTGTGCCATAACATCGCCAAGCTCGAGCGGCACAGTGTGGATGGCCGGGAACGGAAAGTGTTGGTGCATCGCAAAGGGGCGACGCGAGCTTACCCAGCGGGGCGACCAGAGATTCCGACAGCCTATCGAAGCCTTGGACAGCCAGTGCTGATTCCAGGCTCTATGGGAACCTCCTCCTACGTCCTGGTGGGCGCGGAAGGGGCACTCAAGGAAACCTTCGGAACCACGTGTCACGGTGCGGGACGGGTTATGAGCCGCACCGCCGCCAAGAAATCCCCGTGGGCCCAAAATGTCCGCGAGCGGTTGGAGGAGCGCGGCGTTTATGTCCGCTCTGAGACCCGCGACGGCATCGCAGAGGAGATTCCCGAAGCCTACAAGGATGTGGACGCCGTGATTGAGGTGGTACACAACGCTGGATTGTCACGCCGTGTAGCGCGGCTGAAGCCGCTGGGGGTCATCAAAGGCTAAGGATGCATTAGCAACCTCGCCGGCCTCGACTCTCCTCTTTATGGCAGGCGGGGCACGTGCTTTAATGGAATGGCAGAAAGCCGCCTTGGGAACTTGGCGGTAAAGCTGGGCCGCCCGTCATGAAGAAGGGAGAATTCGTCATTTCCGTGGCACTGGCCGCGCTGGTCATGACGATGTTCATCATGGCGCAGCAGCACTGGCAAACGCCCACCTTCAAGGCGGTCGCGCAACACGCCGAAGCTTACCTATTGAATCACGCCAAAGCGAGCGACGGACTGCCCCAGCTTTCGGGGTACGATGTGGCGCGAGTCTATCCTCTGAATTACGGTCTCCGTGCCGTGCTCTACCGTTCCAAGGTGGTGACCTTGGGTTTCTCACCTGGGCGACTCATCATTTACAATCGCGCCGACCAGCCCCTTTACGCGCATGACACCCTCGAGGGGGCGCGCGACAACTGGACCGCCATCTACGATTTCGCGGGCCGGCACGGAATGCCCGTGGCCGGAGGACGGCCAGGCCCGCTTTATCTCCGCGACATCAATGGCGACGGCAAAACAGAAATGATCATCGGCCAGTACTCAGGCGGCGACCGTTGCTGCACCACGTTGACCGTGCTTGAAGTCAACGCCCATGGACTCGAGCCGATTGCCCATATCCAGGGTCTCAACGGCTGGCCGTTCGACGGGTTGGAGGTCCGCCGGTTGGGGCACGACCGCACGTGGCAGCTCATTGTCCATCGGCCTGTGACCACCGCCTGTGGCTCGAGGAGCGACGCCGCAGACGTCATTTCAATCTATGCCTATGGCAACGGAAAGTATTCAAACCAAACCCCGAAATTCAGCACCTACCTGGACGGCGTGCTCCGTGAAGACCTGGCCCGCTGGGCGCGGGAGAAATTTCCCCCGATTTCTCTTTTGCAGAGCCTCGCCGCGCTTTATGCGGAACTTGGCCAGCCGGATCGCGCCAAGAAGTTCTTCGCCCAAAATCTGCCTCACTTCGTCCCTCAGCTTCAACAGCAAGGATTGGATCCCAACGCCTGCCTAAGCGACGTGAATCATTTGGTGGATACTTTGGCAAAACCTCCGGCGTGAGGAGAAGCTCCGCGCGCACTTGGGACTGCTGCGGCTTCGGGTCCCTGACGCTTGCGCCGCACTCCGGCTTCTTCCACGCTAGCGGAAGTCTTTGACCGGCAGCTTTTCAGCCGCCCCACCCGCCTGACGGCGAGCTGCTCCGGTGGCAGGGTTTCGGCCTTGAAGCGAGCTCCGATCGTTAAGATTGAGCTGCCGAGGATTCGGCGCAGGTTGGCCAGACCAGCGCGAGAATCTCGGAGCGATCGGTGCAACCCGGAAGGCGCAAAACAGCGTCGCGGCCATACGCCCCGGTAGCCTCGACGGCATCGTTTCCGTCGCTGGGCTGTCTTGCGCTAGAAAGTTTGCCGCCTGTGCCGCGCAAGCCCGTCAACATCAATAACTTGCCAGTTCTAAGCGGAGGCCGTGGCTCGACAGGAGCAAAAGTTGGCAATAAACTTGACTCGGTTGTATAGATTCGATAGGATAAGAGGGCAAGAGTGGGACAGGGTCCTTCCAAGGGCAAGCGGCACGGCGGGCCATAGCACTGCGCCCACTTTTTGCGGAGTCGAGCAAGGCCGGCCGTGGCGTTCGTCCGGCATGGCCTTAAACTTGAAGGAGATGAGATGCCAACACCGGTCAATAACGTCGAAGAACTGGCAACCAGGGAATACAAATACGGCTTTGTGACCGACGTCGAGCAGGAAACGGTTCCGCCCGGGCTCAACGAGGATGTCATCCGGCTGATTTCGGCCAAAAAGCGTGAGCCCGAGTGGCTGCTCGAATGGCGGCTGAAGGCTTACCGGCACTGGCGGACCATGACGGAGCCGAAATGGGCCAACATCAAGTACGGGCCGATTGATTACCAGGCCATTCGGTATTACGCCGCGCCCAAGAGCGCCGCGGGCCCGAAGAGTTTGGACGAAGTTGACCCGGAAATTCTGCGGACTTACGAGAAGCTGGGCATTCCGCTGCGCGAGCGTGAGGCCTTGGCGGGCGTGGCCGTGGACGCCGTCTTCGACAGTGTCTCGGTGGGCACAACGTTCAAGGAAAAGCTCAAGGAACTGGGCATTATCTTCTGTAGCTTCTCGGAAGCCGTTCAGGAGCATCCTGACCTTGTTCGCAAGTGGCTCGGCTCCGTGGTTCCCTACACCGACAACTTCTTTGCCACGCTCAATTCCGCCGTGTTCAGCGACGGCTCGTTCGCTTATGTCCCGAAGGGCGTGCGCTGCCCGATGGAGCTTTCCACTTACTTCCGCATTAACGCCAAAGAAACCGGACAGTTCGAGCGCACGCTGATTGTGGCCGATGAGGGAGCTTACGTCAGCTATCTTGAAGGCTGCACGGCGCCGATGCGCGATGAAAATCAATTGCACGCCGCCGTGGTCGAGCTGGTGGCACTCGACAACGCCACGGTCAAATACTCGACCGTGCAGAACTGGTATCCGGGCGATAAGCACGGCAAGGGCGGCATCTACAATTTCGTTACCAAGCGAGGCAAATGCCTGGGCGTGAATTCCAAAATTTCCTGGACGCAGGTTGAGACCGGCTCGGCGATTACCTGGAAATATCCAAGCTGCATTTTGCAGGGCGATAATTCCGTGGGCGAGTTTTATTCGGTCGCCGTGGTCAATAACTATCAACAGGCCGATACGGGCACGAAGATGATCCACCTTGGGAAGAATACCAGGAGCACCATCGTTTCCAAGGGTATCAGCGCCGGGCGCGGGCAGAACAGCTATCGGGGCGCGGTGCGGGTGCTCAAGAACGCCGCGAACGCAAGGAATTATTCGCAGTGCGATTCGCTGCTGATCGGCGATAAGTGCGGCGCACACACGTTTCCCTATCTTGAAGTCAAAAATTCGACGGCGCAAATCGAGCACGAAGCTTCCACTTCAAAAATCGGCGAAGACCAGATTTTCTATTGTCGCCAGCGCGGACTTTCCACCGAAGATGCCATCGGCATGATCGTCAACGGCTTCTGCAAACAGGTTTTTAGGGAATTGCCCATGGAGTTCGCCGTTGAAGCGCAAAAACTGCTGGGCGTGAGTTTGGAAGGAAGCGTCGGCTGAAAACACGCTAGACTTACGCAGTACGGCGAGGCTTCACAGGAGACCTTACGATGAATAAGAAGATGCTCCAGAGGCTGGTCGGAAAGCGGATAATGCTTGAGCCACCGGCCCACATGGAGGCGGAAGGACGCCGTGTGCCGGTCCCGGAGCCCCTTTGGGAGGTGCTCCCGAGTCCGCGCGCGGGCGATGGCGTCGAGATCCGACATCCCCGCGGCTACACGATCGACCTTCCCCATGACCACGTTCGCGAGTATATGACGGACCCGAGCGGAATGTCAGCCGGCATCCTCGTCCTAAAGCGCCATTTGGTCCTAACGGATCGCGGTGTGCGGTCTGAACCAATCAGGGCCCCGGCGGCGGTCCCTCCGGCCCCCGGCTTCAACGGCTCCCAAGTATGGGGCAGGCCGGGGACCGACTGGGGGGCGGTCGTAGTCGGCATCTTCGGGACTGCCGCGCTGTTAGCTCTCGTCGCTCCCCGAGGCAAGTAATGCCCGGTGCGGACTTGCGCCCAAGGCTCCAGCGGGTGGCGGCGGCCAAAGCGCCTGCCTGAATCTGGGGGGCGGCGCAGACATCGCTTTTTGATGTCCGCGAAGAAAGATCTGCAAATGACGACGGACAACTGACAAAGGACAAAAGCGAATGCTACTTGAAATCAAAAATCTGCACGCCAAGGTGGGCGCAAACGAAATCCTGAAAGGGATTGACCTGAAGGTCGGTCTCGGCGAAGTGCACGCCATCATGGGGCCGAACGGCTCGGGCAAGAGCACGCTGGCACAAGTGCTGGCGGGCCGGGACGTTTACACGGTGACGGAAGGCGAAGTCATCTACGACGGCAAAAACCTGCTCGAAATGGCGCCCGAGGACCGCGCCCGCGAAGGCGTTTTCATGGCGTTTCAATATCCGGTGGAAATTCCGGGCGTGTCGAACACTTATTTCCTGCGCGCCGCGCGCAACGCGATTCGCAAGCATCATGGACAGGAAGAGATGGACGCCATGGATTTTCTGACCTTCATCCGCGAGAAGATGAAGCTGCTCGAGATGGACGAGAGCCTGATGACCCGCCCGGTGAACGAAGGTTTTTCGGGCGGAGAGAAGAAGCGCAATGAAATTTTCCAGATGGCAGTGCTCGAGCCGAAGCTTGCCATTCTCGATGAGACCGATTCCGGGCTCGACATTGACGCGCTCAAAATTGTGGCGCGCGGCGTGAACGCGATGCGCTCGAAAGACCGCTCGATGATTGTGGTGACGCACTATCAGCGCCTGCTCAATTACATTGTGCCGGATTTCGTCCACGTGTTGTCGGACGGCCGCATTGTGAAGTCAGGCCGCAAGGAGCTGGCGCTCGAACTCGAACAAAAAGGCTACGGGTGGCTGGAAGGCGCCGTGAACGCGACGGCCTCGCCGTAGCGCCGCTCGATGCCGAAAGACCGCCGGTCACAGACCGACGCTACAGCGCGCAGCAACACGGGCCACAAACCGCCGCCTCGGTGAGGCAAGGGCGGCAAGGGAATTAGAAAATCATGACGACCGCGATTAAAGAGAACCTAGACGTTTACCTCCAGAGCTTCCGCGAGTTGGAACGGCGCGGGAAAGCGCCGGAATGGCTGGCGCGGATTCGGACAGAAGCCATCGAGAGCTTTCTCGATTTGGGTTTTCCGACCCCGCGCGACGAGGAGTGGAAATACACCAACGTCGCGTCCATCGCCCGGACGCTGTTTGAGCCCGCGCCGGCGGTGACGGCGGAGCGCGCGGCGGAGCGGGTGGCCACGCAGGCGCTAGCGGAACTCGAGTGCCCGCGGCTGGTTTTTGTGAATGGAAGGCCGGCGCCGGAGCTTTCTTCGCTCGAAGGACTCGAGGCCGGCATTAAGGTGATGAGCTTGGAAAAGGCCGTGGCCGGCGGCACCGAGCCCGTTGAGCGATACTTGGCCCGCACGGCAGGCCATGCGACGCACCCGTTTGTGGCGCTGAACACCGCTTTCCTTCAAGACGGCGCTTGGGTTGAAATCACAAAGCGCACGGCGCTCTCGAAACCGATCTATCTGCTCTACGTCACGCTGCCAGGCTCGAAGCCAACGGTCACTTATCCGCGCAATCTGGTCCTCATCGGCCGTGAGAGTCAGGCGACGCTCATCGAGGGCTACCTCGGCCCGGGCGATTCAGCGTATCTGACGAATGCCGTGACGGAAATCGTCGTTGAAGAAAACAGCGTGCTCGAATACGTGAAGTTGCAGAACGAAAGCCCCGCTGCCTTCCACGTCGCCACGGTCAAGATGCAGCAGACGCGAAACGCCAGCGCGCACGCGACGACGGTGACGTTGGGCGCCCGGCTGGCGCGCGAGGAGACGGCGTCGGTTCTCGATGGCGAGGGCGGCGAAGCGACGCTCAACGGCCTCTACGTCCTCACGGGCGAGCAGCACGTGGACCACCACACCACGCTTGACCATGCCAAGGCGCATTGCTCCAGCCGCGAACTCTACAAAGGCATTTTAGAGGGCCGCTCCACGGGTGTTTTTAACGGGAAGATCATCGTTCGACCCGATGCGCAGAAGACCGATTCGAAGCAGAGCAACAAGAACCTGCTGCTCTCTGAGGACGCCACCATCAACACCAAGCCGCAGCTTGAAATTTATGCCGACGACGTCAAGTGCACGCACGGCGCCACGGTGGGGCAAATTGACGCCGAGGCGCTGTTTTACCTTCGATCGCGCGGGATTAGCCAGCGGGAAGCTCGCAACCTGCTGACGGTCGCCTTTGCCAATGACGTGCTCGATAAAATTAAGTATGCGCGCCTTCGGGAACGCCTGAAGGCGTCCGTCCTGGAGCGGCTGGCCACGCAGCCGTAAATCCCGCTGGGGGTGGCCGCAAGGCCACGGACGAACGCGGGATGGAACATGATGACGACCGAAGAAATCGAACGACGGCTGAATCAATTGAGCGAAATCCAGATTGTCCAAGGCGAGCTCCTGAACCGAATTGAGCAGGCGGTAGCGCGCAATACGGAAGCCATCGCCAGCAACCGCGAGGCGATTACTCGGACAGCGGAGGCGGTCGGCAAACTGACCGACGGAATGACCATTCTGCAAGCCGCCATGGAGCGGTTGTTTGAACACATGGACCGGTTCCTTCGCGGGCTGGAATCGAACGGTCACAAGAACTAAAGGAGAGGCAGGAATCATGGGAACGGCCACCACCGCATCGCACGATGTCGGGCATCGCCCGCGGCGCCCGTTCGACGTGCAGCGCGTGCGTGAGGATTTCCCTATTCTGAAAGAAGAGATCCACGGCAAACCGCTGGTTTACCTCGACAACGCGGCCACCACCCAGAAGCCACGCCAGGTGATCGAAGCGGAGCAGCAGTTCTATCTTCACGACAATTCCAACATTCATCGCGGCGTCCACGAGCTTTCAGAGCGCGCGACCCAGGCGTACGAGGATGGAAGAGAAAAGGTGCGACGGTTTCTCAACGCGCGCGAGAGTCGCGAAATCATCTTTGTCCGGGGAACCACCGAAGCTATCAACCTGGTGGCGCAAACCTTCGGGCGCGAGCGCGTGGGAGCGGGCGACGAAATCGTAATTTCCGCCATGGAACACCATTCCAACATTGTGCCGTGGCAAATTTTGTGCCAGGAAAAAGGCGCGCGATTGCGCGTGGCCCCCATCAACGATCGTGGCGAGCTGATTTGGGAAGAGTTTCTGAAGCTGTTGGGAGCGCGCACCCGCCTGGTGGCTGTGACCCACGTCTCCAACGTGCTCGGGACCGTCAATCCGGTCAAAGCCATCGTGGAAGCCGCGCACCGGCTCGATATCCCCGTGCTTTTGGACGGCGCTCAGGCCGCGCCGCACCAGCCGGTGGACGTGCAGGCGCTCGATTGCGACTTCTACGCTTTTTCAGGGCACAAGATTTACGGGCCGACCGGAGTCGGCGTGCTTTACGGCAAAGCCAACCTACTCGAGGCAATGCCGCCTTACCAGGGTGGAGGCGACATGATCAGTTCGGTCACCTTTGAGAAGACAACGTATAACACCCTGCCCTACAAGTTTGAGGCCGGCACACCGAACGTGGCCGGCGTGGTGGGTTTGGGCGCCGCCATAGATTACGTGTGCGAAATTGGCCTGGAGTGGATTGCGGCTTATGAGCAAGAGCTTCTTCAAGACGCGATCCGGAAGCTGGAGAAGGTTCCGGGGCTCACCATGATCGGCGCGGCGCGAGAGAAAGCGGCCGTCATCTCCTTTGTGCTGGAGGGCCTGCATCCGCACGACGTCGGGACGGTGCTCGATCAGGAAGGCGTGGCGGTGCGCACTGGCCATCATTGTGCCCAGCCGCTGATGGATCGCTTCCAAGTCCCGGCGACCACCCGCGCTTCGTTCGCTCTTTACAACACCCATCAAGAAGTGGATGCCCTGGTGGCCGGCCTTCACAAGGTGCGCGAGGTGTTGGGGTAGAGACGCCAAGGCGGGGGAATCACTCGATGTCCGATCTTCGGACGCTTTATCAAGAGGTCATCCTCGATCACAGCAAGCGGCCAAGAAACTTCCGCCTGCCGGCGGATTCGAACCGTCAGGCCGAAGGCTTCAATCCGTTGTGCGGCGATCGGATTACGCTTTACCTGAAGCTCGACGGCGACCGAATCGCCGACCTCGCGTTCCAGGGTTCGGGGTGCGCCATTTCCACGGCCTCCGCCTCGCTATTGACGGAAACATTGCGCGGCAAAACCACGGCGGAAGCGCAGGAGCTTTTTGGCAAATTTCACGATCTGGTCACTGGGAAAGCCAAGGGAACGGATTCGCTGGGCAAGTTGGCGGTTTTTTCTGGCGTGTCGGAGTTTCCGATCCGTGTGAAATGCGCCACGCTCGCCTGGCACACGCTCAAAAGCGCTCTTGAAGGCGGTGAGAAACCGGTTTCTACCGAGTAGGAAGGGTCGCTATGACGGAAGAATTCAAACCGGCCAACGCGCCATCTACCGAAGCCCCGGCGACGGCCGAACCGGCAGCGCAAGGCTCGCAGGCGTCGGAGAACGCGCCGTTGCTCGATGCCGCGGGCGTGACAGCGCTGCGCGAGAGGGTCATCGAGGCGCTTAAAACGTGTTTCGACCCCGAAATTCCCGTCAACATCTACGAGCTCGGCCTGATTTATGACATTCAGGTTGAGCCGACGGCAGCGGTCACGGTGACAATGACCCTCACCACGCCCGCCTGCCCTGCGGCGCGCACGCTGCCCGGAGAAGTGGAAGACAAGATGTACCTGATGGCCAAGGCCAAGGATGTGAAGGTGGAAGTGGTCTGGGACCCTCCCTGGGACACCAGCAAAATGTCCGAGGCCGCCAAGTTGCAATTGGGGTTGATGTGACCCGTGGGCGGCGGAGCGGTTTTGCCGCCCGAGCAGGGTGGGGTCCAAAAGGCCTAAAATCTCGATCGTAAGCAAAGGAATCAACCATGAAACTCACCGCTCAGGAAGAATACGGACTGCGTTGCCTGTTGCGGATTGCCAAGGAAGGCGAAACAGCCAGCTTGACGATTCCTGCCATCAGCGAGAAGGAGGGGATTTCCAGCTTTTACGTCGCCAAGCTGCTGCGAATTCTCCGACAAGCGGGATTCGTGCGAAGCGCGCGGGGGCAATCTGGCGGCTACCAGCTTGCGCGTCCGGCGCACCAAATCAACGTCGGTGAGGCTCTGACCGTGCTGGGCGGGAGGCTTTACGATCCGGCATTCTGCGACGAACATCCGGGCAGCGAAGCCATCTGCGCCAATTCGGTGGATTGCTCCGTGCGCTCGCTCTGGCGCGCCGTGCAAACCGTGGTGGACCGCCTTCTCAGCAAAACCACCCTTCAGGATTTACTCGCTGACGAGCAACGCATGAGCTCGTGGGCGGAGCATCTGGTCAAGACCTCCGAGCTCTCCCGACCGCTTTCGCCGCGATGCTGAAGAAACCCCGGCGTACCGCGGGCCGACTCACTTTCCCGAAGTCGAGCGCCATCGTTCGCTCGTCCCTCCTGTGGTCAAGACATGGGAGAGCGTGAGCCGTGGCGCTCGCTGACGTACCGTAATGACCGAACTCCTCCGTTCACCATTGGCTGATTTCCACGCTTCCCAGGGCGCAGAGCTTGGCCCATATCACGGGGCGGTCGTCCCCACCCGTTTCACGGATCCGCGCGCAGAGCACTTGGCGGTGCGCGGTGCTTCCGGCCTGTTGGACTTGTCCTTCCGCGCGTGCTTCGCCATGAGGGGCCGGGATGCGGTCAAATTCCTGCATCGCATGGTCTCCAACGACGTTCAGGGGCTTGAGCCGGGCCAGGGAACCTACGCCGCGCTGCTCACGGCGCAAGGCCGAATCGTCGCCGACCTGCAGGTTTACCGGCTGGACGCCGAACTTTGGGTCGAAACCGACGCCGACCTTCGGCCTAAACTTATGGAGGCTCTCCGCCGATACATCATTGGGGACAGGGTTGAGATCGAGCCTCTTGAGCTGTACGCCGTGGGTTTCGAGGGTCCCAAGGCACGGGGGCTACTGGAAAAGACGCTCCATGTTGACGTGCCGCCCTTGCGCGAGTACGAGCACTTTTCGACGAATTACGCGGGGTTTCCGGTCCGGGTTGCGCGGGCTTCCCATAGTGGGGAAGAAGGTTACGCGGTTTGGATCAGCTCTAAGGGCATGATGGGCTTGTGGGGTGGAGCGTGTGGCCAGTCGCCGACTTACGGAACGGTTTCCTGCGGGGCCCAAGCTCTGGAAACCTTGCGGATCGAAGCCGGAATCCCGCGCTACGGCTCGGAGCTGGGCGAAGACACACTGCCGCATGAAGCGCGGCTGATGAATGCGCTGAGCTTCAACAAAGGCTGTTATGTCGGCCAAGAGATCGTCGAGCGAACCCGCAGCCGCGGCCACGTTAACTGGCTTCTCTGCGGCCTTTTCGTGGACACGGCGGAGCCGCCGGCGCCCGGCACAAAATTCTTCGCGGGAGAACGGGAAGTCGGCGAAGTCACGAGCGCCTGCCATTCTCCCACCCTGGGTCGGACCATCG
>JAKASC010000034.1 GCA_021828245.1 Acidobacteriota bacterium | reverse complement strand
ATGCCGGAGAATGTTTTTTCCGAGCGCTATCTTTATCTTCCCTCGGTAGGTTTCTGTTGGATTGTCGGAGCCGGAGCCGTGAAGCTCTGGGAGCTTGCCCGAAGCCGCTGGGCGCGTTGGTCATTGGCAGCCGTGGCGGGATTGGTTGTCGTCGCCGCCACGGCGCGAATCGTCACCCGCAACCCTATTTGGCGCAATGACCTCACCTTCTATCGCTTGACGCTTCAATCCTCTCCGGATGCCTATACTTTTCACAACAATCTGGGAACCGTTTATTGGCAACAAGGCAATGTGGCCGGAGCCGAGCGCCAATGGAAAGAGACCTTGAAACTTGCTCCGACTTATGCTTACGCCTTGCACAACATGGGACTGGTGATGCGGCGAAAAAAGCACTACGCGCGCGCTGTGCAATACTTTCAGAAAGCATTGCGCTCTCAACCCGATTACCCCGATGCGCGCCTTCAGTTGGGTCGGACTTATATGGAGATGGGGCTGCTCCCAAAAGCGCAGCAGGAGTTGGAAGCGGCAACCCGCATGGCCCCGACAGACCCGCATGTCTGGAATGCGCTGGGCGAGCTGTTCTTGAAGCAGGGACAGGCGGTTCAAGCGCGGAAAATGTTCTACCGTTCACTGGCCCTTCATCCGAATGTGCAAGCTTACTGCGAGCTGGGAATTGCCAACGTCGAAGAGCATGATTACCCTGGCGCCGAACAGGCCTTCCGCCAGGCCGAATCCGTCAATCCTCAGAGTGTGCGGCCACGGTTGATGCTAGGACTTTTGTATCTTCATCGCGGCCAGAGAGACAAAGCGGAGCAGGAACTCCGTGCAGTGCTAAGATTGGACCCCGGCAACGCCCAGGCCAGCGCGGCCCTGAGCGGGCTTCTCATATCGAACGCGAAGCCTGACCAAGCGGCGCCTCGGTGAGGCGCGTTTGGCGTTTACGCTGAGCGCGGCATAGTGTAACTTAATTAAAAGGTATCGGGCCGGTAGCTCAATGGTGGAGCACTGCCCTTTTAAGGCAGGGGTTCTGGGTTCGAGTCCCAGCCGGCTCACTAGAACACAGCGAATTCACGGGAGTCAACCCTTCAGTGATGCGGGGGCAACAGATTTTCCTAACAGTCACAATGCAAAGGCTTCCTGCTGGGACGAAGGCATGAAGGATATTCTTTATGGCTCAGCAAGCCGCATGGCCCGCGCGCTTCGAGCCAAAAAGCTCTCCTCGGTTGAGTTAATACGAGCCCATCTTGACCGCATCGTAGCCGTCAATCCGAAGCTCAACGCCGTCGTCCAACTGGCGGAGGAGCAGGCGCTTGCCGAGGCGCGCAAGGCTGACCGGGCTCTTGCGCGCGGTGATCTCCGCGGACCGCTTCACGGTATTCCGTTCACGCTGAAGGATGCAATCGAGGCTGAAGGGCTCGTCAGCACGGGCGGCACCGAAGGCCGCAAATCTTTTGTTCCTTCGCAGGACGCCACCGTCGTCCGGCGACTCCGCGCGGCGGGCGCGATTTTGCTCGGCAAAACCAACTGCCCCGAGCTGGGATGGGCGTGGGAAACCGACAACTTGATCTATGGCCGGACCAACAACCCCTACGACCTCTCTCTATCGCCCGGCGGATCGAGCGGCGGCGAATCGGCGATTATCGCGGCGGGCGGGTCGGCGTTCGGCCTCGGCTCGGACGCGGGCGGCAGCGTTCGCTTCCCGGCCCACTGCGCCGGAATCGCCAGCATCAAGCCAACTTCCGGTCGCGTGCCCCGCACCGGCCATTTCCCCGGTCCCGGCGGGCCGATAGATTCCATCTGGCAAATCGGGCCGCTCGCGCGCTCCGTCGAGGATCTGGAGTTGGTCCTTTTGGTGATTTCCGGTCCGGACTGGCACGATGCTGCGGTGGTTCCCATGCCTCTCGGCGAAGCGCGCGCCGTGGAGTTGAACAAGCTGCGCGTCGCGTTCTTTACGGACAACGGAATTGCTCCTCCCGAAGCCGAGGTCGCCGAAGCCGTTCGACGCGCGGCGCAGGCGCTGGCGGAGGCTGGAGCGAGCGTCGAGGAAGCCCGCCCGCCAGAGATCGAACAGACATTTGAAATTTTTCGCGCCTTGTTTTGCGCCGACGGCGGCGCCGGACTCGAAGCCTTACTGACCTCGGCGGGGACAACTCGGTTCCACCCATTGATGGAACGCGCGCTGGAAATCCAGCGCCGGCACGCTTGCTCCATGCCTGAATACGGCGCGTTGGTTTCACGTTGGGACGCTTTTCGGAGAGCCATGCTCGGCTTCATGCAACGCTATGACGTTTTGCTCTCCCCGGTTTCAAGCCAAATTGAAATGATTCACGGTTCAACCTACGACCGCCTGCCCTCCTTCAGCTACACGATGACCTACAATTTAACCGGATGGCCCGCTGCCGTTGTGCGGGCTGGCACTTCAAGCCGTGGCATGCCCATTGGCATCCAACTGGCGTCGCGCCCGTGGGAGGAACATGTTGCCTTGGCTGCGGCCCGCGTGATTGAAGAATCGCTCGGCGGCTATCACCAGCCGCCGTTATGAGCGGCCGCGTGGAGGCCGGCACGGCTTCAGCTTAGGCCAAAAAGAGAGGTGTTTCTTGGCAGAAATACGGCGCCCACCCGGCCCACGCTCCGTTTGGCCGGGCGGCGGATTGCTTCGGATGCGCCGCGACCCGCTCGGCCTGCTGCTCAACATGGCGCGAAAGTATGGCGACATTTCCTACGTGCGGACCGGCGACCGGCACATCTATCTGCTGAACCATCCCGACTACATTCAAGCTTTATTGGTAACGGATGCTTCAAGCTTCATCAAGAGCCTTGCCGTCCAAAAGATGAAAGTGTTTTTGGGGGAGGGCTTGCTCACCAGTGAAGGCGCGACGCACGACCGCCAGCGACGCCTGATTCAACCCGCCTTCCATCCCGATCAGATTGCGCGCATGGCAGCGCGGATGGTCCATCATGCGGCGCAGGTCCGCGAAAGCTGGGTGGAGGGACAAACGCTCGATGTTGCGGCGGCCATGGGACGCCTCACGATGCTCATCGTGGCCGAGACGCTTTTCGGAGCCGACGTCGAGGCGGATGCACAGGAATTGCGCATGGCGCTGACGGCTCTGCTCAAGGGTTTTCGCCTGATGTTGGCGCCATTTGGCGAATTGATTCTGAAGACACCGCTCCCCTCCCATCGGCGGTTTCGTCAAGCCGGCGAGCGGCTCGATAAGACCATCCGGCAGATCATCGCCCACCGCCGCGAACGTCCGGCGGAGCGTTGCGATTTACTCTCTATGTTGCTCGAAAGCCTGGACGCACAAGACCCCGAGGCCCAGATGAGCGAACGCCAGCTCCGGGACGAGGTAATGACGCTATTTGTGGCGGGGCATGAGACCACAGCCAACGCCTTGGCGTGGACATGGTATCTATTGGCGGAAGATCCAGCGGTTGAAGCGTGTTTTCACGCAGAGCTTGACGCCGTCCTCGGCAAGCGACTGCCCAGTATTGAGAGCATCGCCGAACTGAGATACACGCAGCAAGTTTTGCTCGAATCCATGCGGCTTTATCCGCCGGCTTGGGTGATTGGTCGTCAGGCTTTGCGCGATTACCCTGTGGGAGGTTACATCATCCCCGCTGGGGCTATCGTCTTTGCCAGCCAATGGGCGATGCATCACGACCCGCGTTACTATCCTGAGCCGTTCAGGTTCGATCCCGACCGCTGGCGGCCCGAGGCGCGAGCCTCACGTCCCCGCTTTGCCTATTTCCCCTTTGGGGCCGGGCCGCGTGTCTGCATCGGTGAGAAGTTCGCTTGGACGGAAAGCGTCTTGCTACTAGCGACGATAGGTCAACGGTGGAGAATGACGCTTGCGCCCGGCGAACGCGTGGTCCCTCAACCGCTGGTCACACTCCGTCCCAAGGGCGGACTTCGCATGATAGTTGACCGCAGAGCCTAGAGCGCCCGAAGTCGCACACGGAGTTTTCTCGCGCGGCGACTGTACCTTTTCCTTTTCATGCGATTCGGCCATTCTGTTATTCTCAAAACATCGCCGCCAACCGGCGCCGTGAGGTAAGATGCAGAAATTCAAGCCAATCAAGGTGCACGTTCCCAAGCTTGCCTATCTGAACGAAAAATTTATGAACAGTACCGATGCGCGGACGCTTCGGATCGCCGCCGAGTATTTGGATCCTCTCGTCCGGCTAAAGCGGGCCGGGGTACAAAACACGGTGGTCTTCTTCGGCTCGGCCCGCATTCTGCCCCGCAACCAGGCCGTCAGAACTCTGCGCGAGTTGGAAACGCGGCGGGAGCACGGAGAGCCCGCGGCCGCGCCGGCCCAACTGCGGGCCGCGCGCATGGCGGTTGAAATGTCGCGCTACTACGAAGAAGCGCGGGAGTTGGCCCGGCTCATCACTCGCTGGTCCCTCTCTCTGCGGAACGGCTCGCATTTTCTGGTGGTCTGCTCGGGCGGCGGGCCCGGCATTATGGAGGCGGCCAATCGCGGAGCCCATGAGGCGGGCGGACTGTCCATCGGCCTCAACATCAAGCTGCCCGTCGAGCAGGAGCCGAACCCCTACATCACGCCCCAGCTCAGCTTCATGTTCAAATACTTTTTCATGCGCAAACTCTGGTTCGCGCAACCGTGCAAGGCCATCATTGTCTTTCCCGGTGGCTTTGGAACGATGGACGAGCTGTGGGAATTCCTGACGCTCATTCAGACGCACAAAATGGGCCATCGCGCAACGATTTTGCTTTACGGTTCGGCGTTTTGGAACAAAGCCATCAACTTCTCCTGGCTGGCGGAAGCCGGAACGGTGACGCAAGAGGATTTGCAATATATTCGTTTCGTGGACACTCCCGCCCAAGCTTTCCAAGTGTTGAAGCAAAAACTGGCGCGTTTGCTGGGGCTTCGGGTGCGGCCCGCTCACCCGTTCATGTGAGGATGGTATCGGCTCGCTTCCCGCGAGGTTCGAGAGGGAGCGTCGCTCCGAGCGGCGACAAGACCGCCGTTATTATTTCATATTCTCCGGAATCAGCAATTCAACCAGCGTGAGATCGTGCCACTCATTGCCGAGCTTGCCGTGCTTTTCGTGGACGCCGACTTCGCGCCAGCCCATCAATTGGCAAAGCTTACGGGCCGGCTCGTTGTCGGCCATTATGCGGCCAATCAACTTGTAAAATCCCCGCTCGCGCGCCGCCTCCTGCATGGCTTTCATCAGCTCCTGCGCCACGCCGTGTCCGCGCAGGCTGCGCTCGATGTAAATCGAAAGTTCGGCGATGCCATCATAGCAGTGCCGAGGACTGTACGGCGTGAGCGATGCCCACCCCATCAGCGTGTGCTTCACCTCGGCTACCAACACCGGATATTTGTCCGGCCGGGCCGCCAGCCACAGGTAACGCTCTTCCGGCGTGACGTAAGCGTTCTCAAACGTCGCTGCCCGGTCCTGCACGCCCTGGTTGTAAATCCGCGCGATTTCCTTCGCGTCATCCACCCGCGCCGGTCGAATCTTTAACGGCCCGCTCCAGTCCGCCATCGTCACCCCTTCGTTAAGGAACCCGTCTCGTAGTAGCTGTCACATCAGATAGCACGTGCCTCTGCTCCATGACACAGGCGAATCTTATCCCGAACGCCTTGTTTTCAGCAAACGCCGTCGGCGTGAACCTTGCTCAACTGCGGCCCGGTTTCACTCCAGCGTCCACGGCGCGCGCGCCGGGGGATTGAGTAGCGCGTTGGCCGTGGCGAGTTCGGCGTCGGTCGCTTGATCCAGCCGAGTGATGCGTTTATTCACCGCATCCCATTCGAGCTTCGTGCTCATGCGTTGCGCGATGCAGCCGAGCAGCAGGGCCTCCACGACTGGCTGCTCAAACTCATAGTTCGCGCGGGGCGCCGGCCCACCCCGGATTGCGTCGAGCCATTCGCGATAGGCTCCAGGAGATTTGGGCAGGTTGTCGGGCGGCGGCACGAAGCTCTTCATGCGGCTGGACGGAATCAGCCGCGGGTGCTCGCCTTCGAACCCGCACAGGATTTTGCCTTCGTCGCCGACGAACAACATGCCTTCGCCGTCCGATGGATCGCTCATCAGTTCATTGGGCAACAGCTCTTTGGGCCGTTCCGGCCGCAAGTGCCCGTCGTACCAATGGATCGTCACCGGGGTTCGGTCCCGCCGCGCCGGAAACTCCCAATGGACCAATTCTCCCACCGGATAGGTTTCCGGAAAGCGGGGCGTCGAGCTGGCCTCAACGTGCGTAGGAGCAGTCAATTCCAGAACTCGAAATAGCGTGTCGAAGCTGTAATTTGCCATGTCGCCGATCGAGCCTTCTCCGAAATCAAACCACGCTCGCCACACAAATGGCAGATAGACATGGTTGAAAGGCCGATAGGGAGCCGGCCCCAACCACAAGTCCCAATCTAAGCCCTCTGGCACCGGCTCCGCCTGCTTGGGCCGCTCGATGCCTTGCGGCCAGTAGGGACGTTGCGACCAATTGTGGACTTCACGCACCTGCCCGATGACCCCTGCGGCGACCCATTCCGTGAGGTGGCGCGTCGCGTCGGAAGCCTCGTTCATCACCGCGACTTGAGTGGGAAGGCCCGTCTCGCGCGCCGCCTGGGCCATCAGGGCAGCTTCATGAACCGTGTGCGACATCGGTTTTTGCGAAAAAACCGGCTTGCCGTGACGCAAAGCGTAGATGGAAATAAAGGCGTGCCAATGGTCGGGCGTGCACACAACCACACCGTCCAAGTCCTTCTCTTTAGCGAACAGCTCCCGAAAATCATTGTAAGAAGCGCAGCCCCGGTAGCTGGAGGGTTTGCGAACTCTTCCGTAATAGGCGTCCACCAGCCGCGCTGCGGGCGCGCGGCCGCAGGTCGGGCCCTTCCAGTCAGATCCCCAGTCTGGATCGTTCAACAACCGACGCTCTTTACCGACCAACTCACCCGGGCTCCATTCGGAATAGTCGCTGCTTTGGTGATTGACGTCGCAAACGGCCACCACCTGCACGTCAGGAAATTTCAGAAAATCCATCATCACACGCGTTCCTTGCGCTCCGACCCCGATGCAGGCAAGGGTTATTCTGTCGCTCGGCGGCGTGGCGCCTTCCCCTCCCATAACCGCGCGGGGCAACAGCGTCAGGGCCGCCGCGGAAGCCGCGCTTCCCCCCAAGAAATCCCGCCGCGTCAACCGTCGCGCTTCGTGCTTTTCATCGCTTCTTTTTTCCATTCCGCCCTCCCGGGGATGCTTAGTTTCAACCGGTCGTCAAGCGTCGTCGGCTGCCATTGTTCAATCCGCCGAGGTCCGGTCCTTTCGGGATAATGTGACCCGGCGAAGGGGGATTCTATCGCCGCGGGCCGTCTTTGCGCAAATGTAAAGAATGCAAAGTTGCCTTGACCTCTCGCTCGGCGACGTGTACCCTTTACCGGAAGTTCGGCGTAAATCGGAACAGGAGGGAAAGATGATTCGGCATGGTGTGACCGTAGGTGTCTTAACGTTGCTGATGGCGTCCGTAGCGGCCGCTGCAAGCGTGAACGGCCGCTGGCGAGGAACCGTGAGCGGACCTAACGGCAACTTCACGATCACTTACAACCTCAAAGCCAAAGGCACGACGCTCACAGGAACTGCGGAAACGCCCAATGGAAGTGAACCTATCAGCGATGGGAAAGTGGAAGGCAACAAAATTTCTTTCAAGACCAGCTACCAGGACAACACGATTGATCACGAAGGAACCATTTCCGGCAACACCATGCAGTTGAAGGTTTCCGGCCCCTTTGGCGAATTTGACATGACGCTGAAGCGCGTCGGCGGGGGTAAACAGTAACTGGGCGTGGACGTCCCCTTCGCCGAGCATCCGGCGGGCAGCCTGCGCCGCGTAACGCTTGCAAGGTGACGGCGACTGGAGCTTTGCCGGTCCGCTCCAGAATGAGGCTACGCGATGCTCATTCTCACTGCGGCGCTGATGACAACTGCGAAACAATCATCGTCAGTGTGCATTTGGCGGAAACGATAAATTGCGGCCTGGGCCAGACATCAAAAACATGCCCAGCGGAGCGGCTGAGCGCATCGAGTACCGCTTTCCGGCGACACGCCTTCAGCCCGCATAAGGTCGGATTCTCAGCGGAAATTCAGGCCGTTTGAATTGTCTGAGCCGCGAGGGCCAAGCCTGTGTTAACCTGGCAAAGGATGGGAGGATTCGACCCGGTGGTGTGGCGAAAAGAGATTTGGAAAGCCCAGCGGGCGGGGGCTTGTCGCGTGGCCGCGGTCTTGCTACTGACGCTTTTCGCATTGGGTCGCGCCTTGCCCAGCCAATCTTCGCCGAACCGGCCACGGGCGGTGACCCAAGTGCCGCCCTACCATGCGCATCCTCCTCGGAAGCCCTTGCCGCCCGTGCTGCCCTGGCAAGAGTTTGTTGGGAATCCTTGGGCTGAAAATGCCTATCGAATGGCGGCGCGCATCCGCCCTGTGCTTTATCAGCAGCCTTGCTATTGCTGGTGCAGCAGGACTTTAGGCCACACCTGCCTGCTCGATTGCTTTACGCGGCCCGATAAGCACGCGGCGGATTGCCAAACCTGCTTGAAGGAAGCCATCTTTGCCTATCAGCAAACCATGCGGGGCGTGAACGCCCGAACCATCCGTGCCGAAATCATCAAGGGCGCATGGGTCAAGGTAAACCTCGCACACTACAACCATCCACCCACTTTCTGAGGGCTCTTGGCACTCGCTGGACTCTGATATTTACCGGCCTGACCGATACGGCAGTGCTCGGGCGCTCACCTCCTCGGGCCCAAAATCCGAAGTCTTCCAGCCGGAAGAAGTGGCGGAGCCGTTTGCTGGGACCCTTTGCTCATTAAGAATGTTCTCCCGCCTCACAGGGTAAAAAATGGCGCCTTCCACGACGCTGGATGAACTGGCCCTTTCATCCCGACCGGCCGGAGCTTCCCTATCGCGCGGCCCGTGCGGCCACATGGCAGGAGGAGCTGCATTTGCCTTCCCATTGGGACTTGGAGGAAATCAACATTGACCCCATGGAGGCGGCGAAAGCGGGAGGAAGGCCCACGGTTGTTGAAGTCCATGTCGCCCCGCGCCGGCCGGTCAAGGTGCTCTGGCGGGATAGCACCGGCACGGTGTGGCGAATCCCTCACGATTGGCGCAGGCGAAGAATCCGGCTGCCCGGCTACGACGTGCTTGTCGCGCAGGATATTCCTGCGGAAGTCGCCCTCAAGTGGGCGGGCAAGGCCGTCTCCGTAAACTATCATCCCGGGTCGTTGTGCTGCCTGCCTGACGGCTACCGGTTCCGCGACGGTGAGGGCGGTAAGTGGCCGATCAAGAAGCGCGATTGCGTTCTGCTGGGTTATGGAAACAGGGAGGAATATCGTGCGTAGTCACGCGGAGGCAGCTATGGATGACCTTGCAAACGACCGGCAACCAAGCGACAGCGCGGAAGAGCAGTGCAGAGGTTGCGCGGCGCAACCTCTGCGGCTCGACACGAGGCCTGCCGGAAAGAACCGCAGAGCTTCACACTCCGCAACTCCGCGCCACGCGCTGGGCCTCTCAACCTTCGCGGCCCTCTACTTGGTCCACGTCCGTTCGTTGCCAAAGCTCGCTTGCCGGGGCTGACGGTACAAACACCGCAGAGGAGCGCCAATGACGCGCGCCTCTGCGCTACCCGCTCGAATTATGCGCGGTACGCGATCAGGTGCTCTTTTTTACCACAACTACTGTTATATCGTCGTTCGGCTGGTCGGCGCCAAAGCAGGTAGCGCAGAGGTTGCGCGGCGCAACCTCTGCGGCTCGAGAGGAAGCCTGCCGGAAAGAACCGCAGGGCTTCACACTCCGCAACTCCGCGCCACGCGCTGGGCCTCTCATCCTTCGCGGCCCTCTACTTGGTCCATGTCCGTTCGTTGCCAATGCCCGGTTGCCGGGGCTGACGGTACAAACACCGCAGAGGAGCGCCAATGACGCGCGCCTCTGCGCTACCCGCCCTTTTGTCGGGACGCGGGCGAGGGCGAACACAATGCGCGAGTTAGTGGTTACGGCATCGGGCCATCTTTTCCCAGCCGCCTTGCGGAGCATGTTGACGGAGGTGGCCGAAACAGTGGGGGTGGCAAAGTCCAGCGCGGGCCGCGAGGCGGCGTCCTGACATCGGAAAGCGTGAAGTTCCCTATTACGTCTGGGTGACGAGTTTGTGGGTTGCCTGGCGGATGATCTTAAAAACGTTTGGTCCCATGCGTATCGGGTGGGGCACAAGAAGTATCCCCACATCCTTGCCGTCCATCTCGACCTTGTCCTGGCGAACTTCGTCGTTGCCTTGTGCTGGCGGCAGCGCCCGACCATTCAGCACCTTCTGGTAAAAGTACCCCCAGTTGTCGGCTTTTCCTAGGATCAGTATGTAGCTCGGTTTAAGAATTGAGATTTCGCGGGCCAAGACGTGCCCGCCACACTTCTCCCACATCTTGCGCGTTGGCGTACCCCTGTCCCCGCGCAGCGTGCATTTAATGTGGTTCGTGTAAGCCACATAGCAGTACGCGCGGGCGATGTCCTCATTACAAGGGAAACCGTCCGGGGACCTTTCGGATGACTCCTTCAGGAGCTTAGCCGATTGGGCGAATTCGAAAGCGCAGGAACCTGCGCGGTGGTAGAAAAGTGACCCCCGATATCCCTGCTGTGGGTCAGCGAAAACCAGCCGGCGTAATGGATCGGCGCGAAGTTCCCGCTGGGCTTGCTCGACAAGGTTTGTGAGAGCGCCCTCTCCCCCCGCGTCGTTCGTGTTGATCCCTATGATCAAAAGGCCAAGTTCGTTGTACTTGCGGCCCACCCAAGGTGCTGAGATACCCGCTTGGTTCGGTTGGGGGCGACGTTCGTCACTGACTCCCTGCCAGCAGCGTTCCGCATGCTTACAAGCCTCAAATAGGGGTAGATGCTTGCCGTTCGCGGCAATGAAGCCAAGTTCCGTGTACAGCTTCTTGAACTCATCTTCAAACATAAGTTGCCAGGAATTTCCCTCTTGGCCTTCCGGCAGTATACACCGGTTTGCGTCCTACTGGACCCAATTTTTTTCCGGCAAGCAGGTAGCGCAGAGGTTGCGCCGCGCAACCTCTGCGGCTCGAGGCGAGGCCTGCCGGAAGGAACCGCAGAGTTTCACAACCGTAGCTCTGCGCCACGCGCTGGGCCTCTCAACCTTCGCGGCCCTCTACTGGGTCCATATCCGTTCGTTGCCAATACCCGGTTGCCGGGACTGACGGTACAAACGCCGCAGAGGAGCGCCAACGACCCGCACCTCTGCGCTACCCGCTGGGTCCATGTCCGTTCGTTGCCAATGCCCGGTTGCCGGGGCTGACGGTACAAACGCCGCAGAGGAGCGCCAATGACGCGCGCCTCTGCGCTACCCGCTGACAATCGAGGATGAGTCGGTAAATTGCGCCAAGTCACAACCACTTCAGGCAGGCCATGGTCCGTTCACCAATCGAGGACAGCGCCATCCGGGGCGCGGAGAGAAAGCGTGGGAAGCGCTTCTTGTTGGAAAGGGTGGCGGGCAGCTTCCTTCTCGTTGACTTCGATGCCGAGGCCGGGCCGTTCAGTCTTGAGCCAATATCCCTCGCGCGTCTCGAGCGAATGCTCGATGACCTCCCAGCGCCACGGCACGTCCGTCAGCATGTCTTCCTGAATCAGAAAATTTGGCGTCGAAAGGCCAAAGTGGAGCGCGGCTGCGTTGGCAATGGGTCCCAGCGGATTGTGCGGAGCGACGCCCATGTAATAAGCCTCGGCCATCGCGGCGATCTTTTTCCCTTCAAGCAAACCTCCGCAGTGGCACAGGTCCGGCTGAACCACGTGGCAGGCCTGCTGCTCGAAAAGGGGGCGAAACTGGTGGCGCGTCACCAGCCGCTCGCCCGTGGCAATCGGCACGCGCACGGCCTCCCGCACCTGCCGCAGCGCCGCGACGTTTTCCGGCGGGACCGGCTCCTCGCAAAAATACGGGTGGAATTCCTCGATGGCGTTGATGTACTCGATGGCGACGGCGGGGTAGGTCCGGCCGTGAAAATCAACCATCAAGTCCACCGCGTCGCCGATGGCCAGGCGCAGTTTCTCGATGGCCTGCGCAAACTTTTTGACGACCCTTGCTCCCATCAGCGGCTCCGAATACGGCACGCAAACCACTTTCACGGCCGTGTACCCGCGGGCGATCACCTGTTGGGCAAGATCAACCAGCGGGGCGGGATCGAACGTCTCATAAACCGCCTTCATCGCGCCGCCGCCCAGATGCGTGTACATGCGGACGCGCTCCCGCACCTCGCCGCCCAGCAGCTTGTAAACCGGCCGGCCCAGCGATTTGCCCAAAATGTCCCAGCACGCTTGCTCGATGCCGCTGATGGCGCTCATGCCAATCACGCCCAGGCGCCAGAACGATTGGCGATAAAGCTTCTGATAAAGGTGCTCGATGCGCGTGGGATCTTCGCCGATGGCCATCGGCGCCAGGTCTTCGATCGCGCCAACCACGGCGCGGGTTTTCCACTCGAGCGAAGCCTCGCCCCAGCCGACCAGACCCGCCTGGTCAGTTTCAACTTTCACAAAAACCCAATTCCGCATCTCGGCGTTCACGACCAATGTCTTAATCGCGCTGATTTTCATATCCTCAATCCATCGGATAGAGGCTTGCGCCTCCGTCCACGAGCAGGGTCACTCCGGTTATGTAGTCGGCGGCGTCGGACGAGAGAAACACAAATGCGTCGGCCACCGATTCCGGCGGTTGGAGGTAACCGAGCGGAATCGCCTTTTCCGCCCGCCGACGGTAATCCGGCTCCGTGTCCCATTGGCGCTTGGCCATGCCCACGCCAACAATGCCCGGCGCCACCGCATTCACCCGGATGCCCCGCGCCGCCAGCTCGCGCGCCATCCCGCGCATGAGCATCTTCATGCCGCTTTTCGTCACGTTGTAAGGCGTGATGTCCGGCCAAGGCACGTCCTGCACCCAGGAGGAAGTGAAAATAATCTTGCCTTTGACCCCGTGCTTCACCATGGCACGAGCGGCCGCCTGCGCAACCAGGAAGGCGCTCTTCAAATTGACAGCTAGGATTTTGTCCCATTCGGCTTCGGGATAATCCAGAATCGAGCTGGTGTGGGCCATGCCGGCGTGACAAAGCGCCACGTCAAGCCGACCGAAGGCAGTGAGAGTTTCTTGGACCAGGCGCTCCGCTTCGCGAGCTTGGGTAACATCGGCGCGCACGTATCGGGTGCGATCCACGGGCCATTTGTGCTGAGCAAAGATTTGCCGCGCGGTCTCCTCATTGAGGATATCGTTGACGGCCACGCGCGCCAAGTGCGCGAGCAAGCGTCCCGCCACCACCTGACCAATGGCGCCGAGCCCTCCCGTGATGAGCACGGTTCGATCTTTGAGGCAATCGCTCGCAAAGGTTGGCATATTCTTCCTCTCGATATCATTCCCCGGCGCCATCGCGTCGCCGAATCTCAAATGCTAACTGCATGGTCCCATGGCAGGGTCCGAGCTTTTCGATTTATCGCACCGCAAAGTTGTCAAATTCCGCGACGTTCCAACCCGATCCTACCCCCGCCATGCCGTGCGTGTGGCTCGCATTGGTGACTCGCGCCAAGATGTGGCCATCCATCGAAGCGGTGATGGACGATCCATGGAAGCCTAACTCCAGATGGTGCCATTTTCCCCGAACCGAAGAGACCTTGCCCGAAGCAAGCTTGGCGGTGGGCAATTTATACTGCGTGCTGTCAAGTTCCCACTGGCCGTCACTATTGACGATCAGCACGTAGCAACTCGGAAAGCGAGCCTTGGGAGCTTTGAAAACGTCGGCATCGTCAATCCGGCCGAGCAGCGTGGCGTCGCCCGGGCCTTGCAACAAAACATCGGCACTCACC
>JAKASC010000033.1 GCA_021828245.1 Acidobacteriota bacterium | reverse complement strand
CCGCCTCGGCGGGGGCGACAAGGCGATTGAGGCGCAGCACAGGAAAGGACGCCTGACGGCTCGGGAACGGATCGTGCGCCTTACGGACCCGGGCAGCGAATTTTTTGAGTTGGGACTTTTCGCCGCCTACGAGATGTATCAGGAATGGGGCGGAGCTCCGGCAGCCGGAGTGATTACGGGGCTTGGTCGGGTGTGCGGGCGTCTGGTGATGATTATTGCCAACGACGCCACCGTCAAAGCCGGCGCCTTTTTCCCGATGACCGCCAAAAAGGTCATCCGAGCACAGAACATCGCCATAGAGAATCATCTGCCAACCGTCTATCTTGTGGATTCGTCCGGTGTCTTCCTTCCCCTGCAAGAGGATGTTTTCCCGGACACGGACGATTTTGGCCGGGTCTTTCGCAACAACGCGGTCATGAGCGCCATGGGCATTCCCCAAATCACCGCCATTATGGGCATGTGCGTGGCTGGGGGCGCGTATTTGCCCGTGATGTGCGACCACATCCTGATGACCGAAGGCAGCGGGCTTTTCCTGGCCGGACCGGCGCTGGTGCAAGCCGCCATCGGGCAGAAAGTTTCGGCGGAAGAGTTGGGCGGAGCCAAAACCCACGCTGCCATCAGCGGCACGGTGGATTTCCGCGAGCCCAACGACGAAGCGTGCCTGGAGCGCATTCGAGCTCTTGTGGACAAAATCGGCGAAAAACCCGGCGCGCCTTTCAGCCGCACGGATGCGGCGCCGCCGGCTTACCCTGAAGAAGATATTTACGGCGTCTTTACGGACGACCCGGCCGGACAATACGACGTGCGGGAGGTCATCGCGCGCCTTGTTGATCGGAGCGAGTTTGAGGAGTACCGCGCCGAATACGGCCAGACGGTGGTTTGCGGCTACGCGCGGTTGGGCGGATTCGCGGTGGGAATGGTCGCCAACCAGAAGAAGCACGCTCCCACCGTTTCGCGCGAAACCGGAGAAAAGAGAATCCATTTCGGCGGCGTCATCTACACGGAATCGGCGGAGAAGGCGGCGCGCTTCATCCTGGACTGCAATCAGAACCTGGTGCCGCTGATTTTTCTTCACGACGTGAACGGCTTCATGGTGGGCAAGGAAGCCGAATGGAGCGGCATCATCCGCGCCGGGGCGCAGATGGTCAACGCCGTCGCCAACAGCGTGGTGCCCAAAATCACGGTCATCTGCGGCGGCAGCTTCGGCGCCGGGCATTACGCCATGTGCGGCAAGGCTTATGACCCGCGCTTCATCTTCGCTTGGCCGAGCGCCAAGTACGCCGTCATGAGCGGTGAGTCGGCGGCGGAAACGCTGGTGGAGATTAAGGCTCGCCAACTTGAGCGCGAAGGGCGAACACTGAGCGACGGGGAGAAACAGGAGCTTCGCACCTCCATTCGCACCGCCTATGAGGCGCAGATGGACCCTCGGTTCGCCGCCGCCCGCCTCTGGGTGGACGCCATCATTGATCCGGCCCAAACCCGCGAGGCGCTGATTTGGGCGCTCGAAGCCGCCGCATTGAATCCCGAAGTGAAGGAATTCAGGACCGGAGTGTTACAAACCTAAAAACTGTTTTACGCCAAGGCGCAAAGACGCAAAGGGGGAGCACTGTATGCCAAATTTTTGGTTGTTGTCGGCTGGCAAGGACGGCGAACTCTGGCCAGCGTTCTGGACGAAGAAGAAAATCGCGATTGGGTGGTCGGGGCTTGGTAACCTCGGGGGCTTGGAAACGCGGGACCAGCTCAATGGTCTGTATAGGCAGACGTTTGCGGAAGACACGCCGGGACAAGTGCGAACAGCCGTGACCCACACTTGGAATTTCTACAAAGGGGTGAACGTCGGTGACGTAGTCTTCGTAAGGCTCTACGCGCACCTTATTGGCATTGCAGTGGTAGCTGGCGACTATGAGTTTTTGAGGGAGGGAGACCCCCTTCGAAATACTTTTTACTCCCCCTTCTTTGGTGAAAAGTTCTGGCATGTCCGTGCGGTGCAATGGCTTTCGCTCGGCGGCGGTTTGAAGCAACCTCTGACTCTCACGCGCCTAACACTTATGCCGCACTGAGGTTTGAAGTGCCTTTATGAGCAGAGACAGCTTGGCCCGACGCTTTGCGTCTTGGCGCCTTTGCGCGAAACGCTCTTATGACGGAAAACGAAATCGCGACGCAGATCGTGGACGCCGCGTATAAGATTCACACAACGCTCGGCCCCGGCCTATTGGAATCTGTTTACGAAGCCGTCATGGCCGAAGAGCTGGCCAGACGCGGCTTGCGTGTAGTGCGTCAGCAGGCTATCCCTGTGGTATATGAGAACGTCCACCTCGAGGTCGGTTTCCGCGCCGATTTAATTGTGGAGGGAAAGGTGATTATTGAAATCAAATCCGTCGAAGCGCTTGCGCCGGTCCACAGAAAGCAGCTTCTGACCTACCTTCGACTGGCTGACAAGCGGCTCGGCATCCTAATCAACTTCGATGTGGAACTTATTAAGGATGGCATGGCGCGTGTCGTCAATCGGCTGAAGGAATAAAAGCATCCTCACGCCAAGGCGCGGAGGCGCAAAGCCCAGAGGCAGAAAGATAAATGGAACAAGTCAAACTCATCGAGTGCCCGCGTGACGCCTGGCAAGGTCTTAAGAAAATTATTCCACCTCGCGTGAAAGCGGAATACCTTGAGAAGCTGGTTGGATGGGGCTTTCGGCATCTCGATGCGGTGAGCTTTGTCGCACCGAAGTATGTCCCTCAGATGGCTGACAGCGAAGAAGTGCTGCGCCGGCTGACGGAAGCCGGCGTGCTTCCGTCTCGCGTGAATGGCACCGCGCCGGCGGAAGCTCCCGCTGGTCCCGCGGCGGCGCCCGCCCGCGACCTCTCGCGGCCGGAGATCATCGGTATCGTGGTCAACGAGCAAGGGCTCGAGAGGGCGCTCAAGGCACCCGGCGTGACGACGGTCGGCTATCCTTATTCCATCTCGGCGCATTTCCGGCGACAGAACGCCAACATGTCGCTGGTCGAATCGCGCCGGCTTGCGGAGCGCATTCGCGACGCGACACGAGCTCGGCAACGCAATCTGGTCGTTTACATCTCCATGGCGTTTGGCAATCCGTTTGACGAGCCTTGGGGCCCGGAAATTGTGGCGGAGACTGTCGAGTGGCTGCGCAGCATCGGGGTGAAAGAGATTTCTCTGGCGGACACGGTCGGCGTGGCGTCAGCTCAAGAAGTGGGCAAGCTGTTCAGGACAATATCCCGGCAGGCCTGCGACATCGAGCTGGGGGTTCACTTGCACAGCCGTCCGGAGACGGCATCAGAAAAGGTTATGGCGGCTTACGAGGCCGGTTGCCGGCGCTTCGACTCGGCACTGACGGGCCTTGGCGGCTGCCCCTTCGCCGGAGACGAATTGGTCGGCAACATACCGACGGAGATTGTGGTGGACACGCTCAGCGCCCGCGGGGCCAAAACCGATATCGAGCCGCCGTCGCTGCTCGCGGCCATTGAGGCAACCCGTGAGATTCGACGGCAGTACCAAGATTAATACCGGCTCGATTTCACTCGGAGTGGCTCCAGAAACCGGAAGCCGGTCGTAATTTCCGCCCGCAACGAGTGCGCAGTCTCGGAGGCAGAAAATGAGTTATACCCTGATTCAACTCGCCCTCGATGGTTATGTGGCGACATTGACGCTCCATCGCCCCGAAAAGCGTAACGCCATCTCCGACCACATGATGGACGAGCTCCACGGCGCTTTGGATGAAATTGAGGGAAGCACGACACGAGTCGTCATCCTGACAGGTGCAGGACCGGTCTTTTGCGCCGGCATGGACCTCGCGTACCTTCGGGATGCCTCTGAGCAATCTATCGAAGAGGTTCGGCACGATGCCCGCAAGATTGCGCGGCTGTTCAACCGCATCAACTCGTTTCCTAAGCCGATGGTGGCCGCCGTCCAAGGGGCAGCCTTGGCAGGCGGCTGTGGCCTGGCCACGCTGTGCGATTTCACGCTGGCCGAACCGAACACCCAATTCGGCTATCCCGAGGTGCGGGTGGGATTCATTCCGGCGATCATTTCGTCATTCGTCATGCGTCAAATTGGCGAAAAGCGAGCCAGGGAGCTGCTGCTTTCTGGTCGGCCAGTCGCCGCCGAGGAAGCGCGGGCGCTTGGCTTGGTCACGGAGGTAGTTCCTGCCGGAAAGCTCATGGCCAGGGCGAGGGAGCTTGCTGACACTCTTGCGACGATGAGCCCAACGGCGCTTTCACGCACCAAGCGCCTGCTGCTGAAAATGCAGGAGGCCTCCCTGGAGCGTGATATCGCCCTGGGAGTTGAGGCGAGCGCCGAAATGCGCGGGACCGCAGATTTCCGCGAAGGAGTGGCCGCGTTCTTGGAGAAACGGCAGCCAGTGTGGACTGGCCACTGAGGGCTGCTCTGCGCTCGTGGTGGCGAATCCGCTCGAATCTTGTGGTGCGTCGGAGATAGATTTAGAGAGGCAGACCTTGTGGCACGACCGGCTTGGCCGTGTTCCTGCAAGGGCGGGACGCCCGTGCTACGACGGACATCTTATGAAGGCAGAAGATACGTTCCTGCCTCCCTCAAAGCGGGCCGCGTTGCGGATGATTCAACGGGCCTGTGTGCTGACGGGACGGGAGCGATCGCTTCGACAGCAGATCCGCGAGGTGAATCTCGTCACGCGCTGGCGGATTGATGATTGGGATTTGGAGTGGACGGCTATCGTTGACCGTGGAAGCTTTCATTTTGAGCGACGGCCCGCGCGCCGTCCCAACGTCATCCTCTCTTGGTCCTCGGCGGCGGACTTTTTTGGTCATCGAGAAGGAAGTTCGGAAGGTTTGGAAACCACGCTAGAAGGCACGCCTGATGCCCGCCGCGTGGCCGAGCGAGTTCTCAGGGTGTTTCTCGAAATGCTTCGACGAGTGATCGAGTACCCGTATGACGAAGACGGACAACGGCTGGCTTAAGTCTGGAGTTGTGGGAGGCGCAGGCTCATCGGGGGGCATCATGGAGACCTCACCATGGCAGGCAACGCGGTTTCGGGTCCGCTACGCCGAAACGGACCAAATGGGCGTGGTGTACCATTCACACTACTTCGTCTGGTTTGAGGTGGGGCGAGCCGAGTTGTGCCGACAGCGGGGGCTGGCCTACCGCGATATGGAGCGGGAAGGCGGCATCTACATCGTCGTCGCGGAGGCCCATTGCCGCTACAAAGCGCCGGCCCGCTACGACGATGAAATCGAGGTGCGAACCTGCCTTCGGGCGGTGCGCAAGCGCGTGCTCGTCTTTGGTTATGAGGTTTACCGAACCTCGGATGGCACGCTGCTAGCCGAGGGCGAAACCACCCACGTGATTGCCGGCCCGGACGGCCGGCCGCGCGCCTTGCCTGAAAAATATCAGAGACTGTTCGAGCGCGGCTTGGACCCAACTGCGATTTCCAAGTGAGTCGCTTACCGGTCACCCATGCCATCGTTTTCCGCAACCATCATCACCAAAAACGAAGCTCAGCACTTGGAACGCACCATTCGCTCTCTGGGCTCCGCCGATGAAATTATCGTTGTGGATTGCGGCTCGACCGACGGAACGCAGGAAATCGCACGGCGCCTCGGGGCGCGCGTGCTGGAGCATCCGTGGGAGGGTTTTGCGGCGCAAAAGAACTTTGCCGCCAGCCAAGCAACCCACGATTGGATTCTCAGCCTCGATGCCGACGAAGAGCTGAATCCCGACGCGCAGGAATTCCTCCGAACGTGGAAGACGTCGGCGCCCCAGGTCGCCGCGTATCGCCTGGCTCGCCGCGCGTGGTATTGCGGGCGGTGGATTCTCCATTCCGGCTGGTATCCGGACTGGAAAATTCGACTTTACGACCGCCGTCGCGCCCGATTTGAGGGGGCTTACGTTCACGAATCGGTGGTGACGGATGGTCCGGTTCGGACGCTGCCCGGCGAGATTCTGCATTACACTTGCGATTCAATGGCCGAGCACCGGGAGCGCATTGAATTCTACACCGAGTTGGCAGCCCGGGAGATGTTCGACCGAAACGACAGTGTGAATATTTTGGAACGATTGATAATGCCCCCCTGGGCGTTTGTGAATGCTTATTTTCTTCATTTGGGAGTGCTCGACGGGAAGGCAGGCTTCCACATTGCGCGCATGGCGGCACGTTACGTCCAGCGCAAGTATGAGAAACTGGACGCTCTCCGCGCCCAGGCGCGCCACTCATGACGCCTCCTCACCAGCTCGCCATCGCGCATGTGGATACGGGCCGGAGCTTGCGCGGGGGACAACAACAGTTGCTGATGCTGGCCCGCGGACTCGCCGCGCGCGGCCACCGGCAGCTCATTGTCTGTCCCGAAGCGTCAGAGCTTTTGCATAAAGCTCGTGCGGAGGGGTTTCGGGTTTTTCCATTGCCCCGGCGCGACCCGGGCCATCTCCACGGCGCCGTTTTGTTGCGAGCAGAACTCCGCTCGTTCCATGCGGACATCTTGCATGCGCACGATGGCGTCGGGCAAACCATTGCGTGGCTGGCCACCCTGGGCAGTGACGCTCGTCGCGTGGTCAGCCGTCGCGTCACCTTTTTGCCGCCTCGCCGGTTGGACTATCGGCTCAAGTACACGCACACTGCTGATGCCGTCATTGTGGTTTCCGAATTTGTCCGCAGGCTGGTTGTGGGCTGCGGCGTACCGTCTTCCAAAGTCATTTTGATTCCTGATGGCGTTGAACTGCCTCCGGCTTTGCCAGATGAACGAACCTGCCAGCAAGCCCGCGCCCAGTGGGGCATCGGAGCCGAAGATTTTGTAATTGGTCATCTGGGTGCATTCACGCGCGAAAAGGGCCAGGACATCGCCGTCCGAGCTTTCGCAGAGGTGGCGGGAAAACTGCCGCGGGCACGGCTTCTCTTGGCGGGAGAAGGCTCCCAGCACGCGGAGCGGCTCCTCGGCCTCAACCCGCCGGACGCACGCATCCGCATACTCGCCCCCCCCAAGGTCGCCTCCGACTTCTTCGCCGCCTTGGATGTTTATCTTATGCCGTCACGCTCAGAAGGATTGGGTTCATCGGCTTTGCTGGCCATGGCGCACGGCCTTCCCGTTGTGGCCACGCGCGCCGGAGGCTTGCCTGAATTAGTCGAAGAAGGGGGCACAGGATGGCTTGCGGAGGCGGAATCGCCGTCCAGCCTGGCGGCTTGCCTGATCGAGGCGGCGAGCGACCGGGCTCGCCTTCGCGCCTTCGGCCAGAACGCCCGACGCCGCGCAGAAGAATTTTCGGCAGACAAGGTCACCATGCTGACGGAAGGTTTATACTATCGCCTGCTGCGCCGGCAAACGACACTCTCATGAGCCATCCTATGCGGCTGATCACTGAAATTTATGTGGCGCTTTTCGGCTTGGTCTTCGGGAGCTTTCTCAACGTCTGTATTCATCGTCTGCCGGCGGGCGAATCCATTTTCTGGCCCGGCTCCCACTGCCCCGCCTGCGGGCACGCGATTCGCTGGTACGATAACGTGCCGCTGCTCAGTTACGCCATTTTGCGCGGGCGATGCCGCGATTGCCACGCGCGTATTTACCCGCTCTACCCGCTCGTCGAATTCCTCACCGCCGCCGTGCTGGTTGCAGACTTCCGTGAATACGGTTGGACACCTGCATTCATCAAGTGGGCGGTTTTCTCGTTTCTGATTCTTATCCTCATCTTCACGGACCTGCTCGACCGGCGCATTCCCCATCGAGTCACCCTGCCCGGCATGGCGCTGGGAGTCTTGATGAGTTTCTGGGTTCGGGTGGACGCTCGCCCGCTTGGCTGGCTGCTCGCGAGATCGGGATTGCATTGGCACGGCCTTCCACTTTCCTTAACCGGCGCGATCGGCGGGGCGGTTTTGGGCGGCGGATTGTTCTACGCGGTGGGTGAGGTTTTCTATCTCTTGCGGCGCAAAGAGGGGCTCGGCTTCGGCGACGTCATGCTCATGCTGATGGCCGGGACCTTTCTCGGCCCGGCGTTGACCCTGACGACCATCTTCCTCGGCTCGCTGCTGGGAACCGTCATCGCCGTGCCGCTCACGCTCGCGAGCCGCCGCTTTCGCGACTACGCCTGGCCGTTTGGCACGTTTCTCGGCATCGCGGCGCTTTTCGTCGGCCTGGGCGGAGAAGCGCTCCTCAACGCTTATCTCACTTGGACAGGACTGCGCTAGTGTCCCGAGCCGTAAGAAGGATGAATAATTCAGGGCCGTCAGGCCTCCCGCAAGTCTTTTGCGATCTTTGCGCCTTTGCGTGAAACAGGCTTTTAGTCGTTCATCGAACTTCTGACTCAGGACACTAGCCGATGGCTCACCACCTCACGCTTCAGCAAATCACGCTGCTGGTCGCGATCGCGCTCGGCGTCGCCGTGATCCTCGTTCTGGTGATTTATCTCATTCATCGGGCCGTTCGCGAGCACCGCCAAGGCCTCGAATTCAAGCCCGCGGCGCCCCGCGCCGAAAACGAGCCCGCCTTCGTCGCCGCCACGGTCCAAAGTCTCATCGCCGAGTTGAAATCGCGCTCGAACGATCTCGAAGAACGCTGGCGCCACGCCGAACGCCGCGCCCGCTCCGGTGCCAGAACGCTTGAGGCCATCTCGCGGGCAATTCCAGAAGCGCTGCTCATCGTCGCCTCCGACGGATATCTCACGTCGGCCAGCGCGCGCGCCCGCGAAATGCTCCAACTGGACATCTGGTCGCGCCGGCGATTTTCTGAGCTGCTGGGCGATTCACCGCTCAGCGAAGCCATCGCCGAATGCCTCGCCTCCGGCCACTCGCAATCACTCGAAAAGATCGAGTACACAACCCCATCGGGCCGCCCGATAACCCTCGGCCTCCGCATCGAGCCCATCCAGAGCCAGGACGGAACCACGGAGGGCGCCGTCTGCCTGCTTTGGCAGCCGTAGCGGTGGCGCTCATCTCGCCGCCGCGGCGCAGGCCCGGGCCAAACGCCACCCCTGCTAACCCTTGGCGTCGCCAATCAGCCCCTCGCTCCATTCCTCCGCCTCAGCCCCCCGCTCGCGGTCGGCGGCCATTTCGCGGTACGCATCTCTGAGCTCGTCCTGCCTCGAGTCAAGTTGTTCCGCCATTTTCCGCCCCACCTCCGCAGGGCCCATGATTAATCTGCCAGCCATCGGACCAGATTCCTGAAAATCTTCAACCCGTCCTGCGAATAGTGCGCGGGCAAGGAAGCGCGCTCGGGATGGGGCATGAGGCCGAGGACGAGGCCCGTCGCGTCCACAACGCCGGCAATCGCTTCGGGCGAGCCGTTGGGATTGTCCGGATAGGCGCTGGTGGATGTTCCATTGGGATCGGCAAAACGGAATGCCACGCGCGGCGGCGGCGATTGGTTTTGAGGAAAAAAAACGCGGCCTTCGCCGTGTGCGGACGGCATGTGCAAAACTTCTCCCGCCAAGCCCTCCGTCCAGATGGACGGTTCGCTCGTTACCAGCAGCCGCACCTTGCGGTCTTCAAAGCGCGCTGACTGATTGGCGAGCAGAGCCATTGCCTGTCGTCCGAGCCGCACCTGCGGCAGGATCCCGGCTTCGGCCAGCACCTGGAAGCCATTACAGATTCCTAGGACAGGGCGGTGGGCGTCAAGAAATTGGGACAGTTGTTCGCCGAGTCGCGCCACCAGCATCCGGCCAAATATTCTGCCGGCTCCCAGGTGGTCACCGTAAGAAAAACCGCCGGGAATAATTGCCGCGCCATAATCCATGAGCCTCGTTTCGGCTGCCATGAGCTCCTTCAGCAACACCAATTCAGCGCGGCCACCGGCGTGCTCAATCGCAGCGATGGTTTCCTCGTGGCAATTGGTTCCCGGCGCGTAGAGCACGGCCACGCGGCTCGTCATTCGAGGGCCTCCCGGAAAGTGCTGTGCCACTTCTCAGCCAGCGCAAAAACTGACTTGCTCCAGAGAATCTTTCCACCCTCGCTCAGCACCAGTCGAGGTTCCGCAGTAACTTCACCGATAACGTGATAAGGAACACCCGCCAAAACTTTGTCCAGTTCTGTTTCAGGGTTTACTTCTAGAAGAATTCCACCAGTAAACTCGCCAAAGAAAAACCCGTCATGGCGGCCGTCGCCGTCCCGTAGGCACTCGACGCGGGCTCCGAGGCCCGACCCAAATGCCCCCTCAAAAAGTCGCAAGGCGAGGCCACCTTCAGCCACCCCCGAAGCCGAAACGTACCCATCCCGAGAATGCAGGGCCAGCACGGCGTCCCAACGCGCGCGGACGTCGGCGGCGAGGCCGGAGTCATAGATAGAATCTCCGCGCTGGCCGTGAGCATCAGCATAAACGCTGCCGCCTAGCGCGCCTCGCGAGAGGTCAGCCACCACCACCAGCGAATTGCCAGGACGTTTAAATTCGGGAGTTACGATCTTGCTCACGTCCGGTACGCGCGCCATCGCGGCCACGACCAACGTCATCGGAACATCTATGCGGAGGCCAGCGGCTTCGAATGTTCCTGAACTTGAATCCTTGCCGGAGATAAAGGGGACGCCGAGTTCGACGGAAAGCTCGGCAATCGCTTCCACCATCTGAACCAGGTCCCAGGCGACGCCCGGCGTCAAACGTGGCGTATAGAAATTATCGCAGAGCACCATTTCACGGTAGCTTGCGCCGGCCGCGACGGCTTTCGTGATGGCTTCAATGACCATGAGGCGGGCGGCAGCACTTGGCTTGACGTCGCCGTAGAAAGGGTTAAACGCAACTGTGGTCACCACGCCGTAGGGTTTGCCATAGAGTGGGGCGGAGACACTCAGATGAGTAGGCATGGAGTGATTGCGGCCTTCGAGGAGCCCCACGACGGTTCTTCCCTGCACGGTCGTGTCAAACCGAGTGCCGGCGGCGCTCTGGTCGCAGCAATGATAGTGAGCCAGCACGCCCTCCACCGCCCGCGACCACTGCTCGGCCGTCCTCGGCTCATCAACCGCGAGCGGCGCCAAGTGGCGCTTGGGCTCTTCGGTGGCAATGGGCTCGAGTGGGCACGTGCCCCACAGGAAACCCATTTCCAAGTCCACTACTTTTTCTCCACGCCAAATGGCTTCCATTCGCCCCGAGTCTGTAAACCGGCCCACCTCGGCGTGCGGAATCTCAAAACGATCCAGAATCATATTTGCCTGACCCATCTTTTCGGGGGGCACAACCAGCAACATGCGCTCCTGCGACTCCGAAAGCAGAATTTCCCACGCCGTCAGGCTCCGATCCTTGAGAGGCACGCGGTCGAGGTCAAGCGAGACGCCGCACTCGGCGGCCATCTCGCCCGCAGCCGACGACAACCCCCCCGCGCCCAGGTCCGTAATTGCCCGCAGGCAATCGGCATCTCGCAGCACGGGAATCGCGGTGGCAAAACGGCGCTCGGTGATGGGATGCCCAATCTGGACGGCCGCGAATTCCCGCTCCTGCGTTGCCGCCGTCATGCCGGTCGAACTGGCCGTTGCGCCGTGAATGCCGTCGCGCCCCGTCTCGCCCCCAATCAACACAGCGCAATCACCCGGTCGGGGCCGCTCCTTGCGCGCGTACTTTGCCGGAATCAAGCCGACCGAATGCCCAAGCGCCAGGCACTTGGCGTAACCGGGGTGGCAGCGGTACACCGCGTGCCTCATCGGAATGCCCATGGGGTTGAGGTAAGCGCTGGTGGCGCGGGTGGATTCCGTGAGAATCAGTTGAGGGTGAAGCGCCCCCGGTGGCACCTGGTCTTCGGCAAGGCGCGGGTCCATGGTGCCCATCAGGGTTGTGCCGCCGATGGGATAAGCGCCCTTGCCGAATCCCAGCGTGTCGCGGATCACGCCGCCGTGCTTGGTGGCCACGCCGCCGAAGGGCGCAATCGAACTCGGAAAATTGTGCGTTTCGCCTTTGAGGGTGATGACGTAGTCCTCGTAGAATTCCATCCCGCCAGCGTTATCCTCAAAAGCGCTCACCACCAAGGGATGCTGTATGCGCTCCGTCGCCGCGGAAAGCCGCTTGAGCAAGCCCAGGCTCTTCCAGGTCGTGTGGTAGCAGTGGTCGCTCCAGCTTTGGACCAGAATTTCCAATTCCGCATCCGTGTGGGGCCGCCCCCGGCTGACTTCGTGGGCCTGAATGACTTTCAACTGAGAAAGAGGCGCATACCAGGAACGGTCATGGGATAGTTGAAGCAAAGCTGCATCGTCGAGGCCAGCCAACGATATGGTTCCAACCAGCTCGGGCGTGCCGGTTGGCCGCAGCGTCTGAAATATTTCCCCGGGCCTGCGCACTCGTTCTACAACTTTGTTGTAGAGGAAACGCGCCGCGAGCCTTTGCGCCAGGCCCTCGTCAAGGCCGCAGAACTGATACCGCCTTCCGAGCCGCGCAAATTCAAGACCGCGCTCTCCGAGCGCTTGTGCCGCCTCCAAAATGGAAGGCGTTTCCGGGTCGGTTACCGCGGGGAGATAAGCCACTTCGAGGATGGGACCTCGCGTCGGGTCAAGCTGAGATTGTTCGGCGGCGGTTTGATAGAGCGGATTTACCAGAAGCGGCCGCAGCCTGTCGAGGTTCACTTCTCCTTCCAACCAATAGACGCGCTCAATAATGAAGTCTTTTAGCGCCTCGTGCCCGTGCCGCCGAAACATTTCGAGCCAGCCGCGCGCCTCCGGGTCATCCTTGGAGAGTACGTATAGGGAGTAAATAGCCATGCGGTGGTTGGGTGGATTTAAAGTATGATTATACTCGTTCTGAGAATCCGAGTCATCGCGCTTCCCGTTGACGTGTGAGAGCGCCCTCACCTCCGGGAGAGAAATGCTGAAGGGGCAGCGTGCGCGAAAGGCATCCCAAGAACGCTCGCCTTAAAGAAAACTTTTCGCCTTGCCCGCCTTGTGCTCGGTAAGTTATGACGTGCGTTGCAAGGCACCCTTCGTCATAGGGGAGTTTCAACTCAAGAGGAAGGAGTTTATGGAACCTTTCGTACTGATTGGCCGGCACGTCCGGCTTGAACCGCTGGAGCAACGTCACGGCGACGCGTTGGCAGCCGCCACTGCCGAAGAGCCTCAACTTTATCGGTGGACCTTTGTCCCCTTTACTCAGGAGGAGGCGGCGAAGTACATTCGGACGGCGTTGGATTGGAGGGACGCGGGGACGTGCATGGCGTTTGCAACCGTCCGGGCGAATGACGGAGCCGTCATCGGTTCAACACGGTTTTTTAACCTGGAACGATGGGCCTGGCCCTCCCATCATCCTCGTTCTGGCCGTAGATTTCCTGACGCGTGCGAGATCGGCTACACATGGCTCGCCCCTTCGGCCATACGTACCGGCACGAACACAGAAGCGAAGCTGCTGATGCTGACTCACGCGTTTGAGGTTTGGCAGGTGTTCCGTGCCTGTTTCCACACCGACGCCCGCAACACGCGGTCACGAGCCGCTCTTGAGCACATCGGTGCCCGATTCGAGGGGATCCTGCGCGCGCACCGCATCGCCTCCGACCACATTCCGCGCGACTCCGCTCGCTACTCCATCCTCGCCGACGAATGGCCCGCGGTCAAAGCACATCTTGCGAACTTGCTCCGTCGGCCCTGACGCTCCGACTGCTTTACAGGACGCTGCTCCAGCCGGATGAGGCACAGATTCCTCTGCCGGATATTTCGAGGGGCGGCGCGCGGGGTGCCGTTGTCGTAGAGCTTACGCTTTCGGCTCCAACCGTTGCGGGCGGAAGAGCCTTCCTGGGCATCCGAACGCCCGCGGTCCGGCAGTGTATTTTGTATTTGAACCCGAACCCTCGGTGGAATTATCATGCGATTTCGTGTCCGGCTAGAACTGCCAGGGAGGATTCGTAATGCCAATTCGGGGCGAGTGCAGGTGGGAGAAGAATCCTTCTATTGGACAGCAAGAGATCACCCGCCGCTCGCGGGCAAGAACATCATAGTTAAAAAGGAGCTACACAATGCCATCTTGTAAATTTCGGTTAGCTTACCTGTTGGTTCTCGGGGTCATGCTGCCGGCGATACCAGGATGGGCCCAAACCGGTCCGACGATTCAATTGACCGTAGATGCCCGGCAAGCGCCCATGAAGATTATCCA
>JAKASC010000032.1 GCA_021828245.1 Acidobacteriota bacterium | reverse complement strand
GGCCTTTGGTTTTTTATTTTTCGTCCTTAGAGGGGCTTTGGGGGAAAGGGGTTTCAGGGGAGAGGGGCGGAGCCCTTCTCCCCTGGGGGCCGCGAACTTTTTCACAGTTGGGATGCGAGCAACTACAGGAAGCTTTTTTAAGCTACAAGAACTAACTACAAGAAGGGGGGACCATTTCATCGTGGTCAGGGGGGACCATTTCATCGTGGATTCTGGTAAGAGGGGGGACCATTTCATCGTGGATAACTTCTTGCTGGACATTGATTTTCCACATGAGCTATGGTTCGGAAATGGAGCCGGTCGGGGAGCTTTTCAAAAACCTACCAATCGTTAAGAGGGCGATCAAAGAGGTGGCGTTCGCCGCGTCTCATGAAAAGCTGCTCGATGCGGCAACGGTCATCCGACTTGAGCCGGATGACGTGGAACGAGCGTACATGGCCCGGCAATTGGTGCAATGCACGCTGCCGCATCGGAACCCCGGTAACGACAAACCGGCATGGACAAGGCAAAGCGGAAATCTCACGCTCGTCATTCAACCTGGTTGGGATGGTAAGAAAGAGGCCCCGGTAGGGTTTCCTTACGGCTCCATCCCTCGGTTGCTGCTCTTTTGGGTAATTACAGAAGCGGTTCAAACGAAGAACCGCCGCCTCCTGCTTGGCCGGAGCCTTTCAGAGTTCATGCGGGAGTTAGGGCTGATTCCTTCCAGCGCCGGAGCCGGAAAGCGGAGCGACGCAAAACGCTTGCGCGAGCAAATGCGGCGGCTGTTCGCTGCGCGCATTAGCTTTCAACAAAGTGTTGAAAGAAACGGGGCGCATGGTGAGCGATGGATGAATATGGATGTCGCGCCGAAGGGCGAGCTCTGGTGGGATGTGAAAAAACCGGAGCAAGCGACGCTGTGGGAAAGCTGGATAGAGCTAGGGGAAGACTTCTTTAAGGCCGTTACTGCCGCGCCGGTTCCTGTCGATATGCGGGCGTTGCGGGCGTTGAAACAATCGCCGCTGGCGCTTGACCTGTACGCCTGGGCGACGTATCGGGCATTTGTGGTGAGCCGCAAGGGAGCGCCGCAATTCGTGCCCTGGCGCGGTCTCATGCAGCAGATCGGGTGCGATTACAGTGACGTGAAGGACTTCAAGAAAAAGGCGGGAATAGCGCTAAGAAAAGTGAAGGCCGTGTATCCGGGGTTGAAAATTAAAAACAAGCCGGGCGGATTCGACATACTCCCCTGCCCGCCTGCCGTGCGGCCTGCGGTCGCGGCGCCGGCGTAAAAGGACGGCGGCGGGGAGTCTCTTGGTTTTAAGACGAAAGGTGTGATAAAGGAGATTATCACACGTATTGGAGGGCGGAGCATGAATCCTGAAATCACCGTGGGCTCGCTGGCCGTGGCAAAGCGTAGCTCCAGCGTGTGCAACGCCGGGGAAGTGGGGGTGTGCTACGAGGTCTACGAGCTGGGCAAGCGGCCTGGCTACAGCTTCATCTTCGAGTCGGGACGCTATGATGGATTCAGCCCCGAGGACGTGGCGCTGTTCCTGGATGTCACGGGCCGCGTCTGTAAGGCCGTGGAAGGCTATGCTTTTGAGAACGTCGGCAAGCTCAGCATGGATTTTCGCAGCGGTCGTTTCGCGGCGGCGTTCCCGGTACAGGCAGGGCGCGCGTGACAAACACTGAAATCATCCCTTTCAAAGAACCTCGCTCACTCGCGGGCCTGGCCGCCAAGCCCCCCGCCGTGTTTCTGCCGGATGAGAAAGCGGCGGAGCGGTTCTTCGGCTTCTTCACCGCCAACATCCGCAACAAAAACACGCGGCGGGCCTATTACAAGGCCGCCTGCCGGTTCTCGGACTGGTGCGAGGGCCGGGGGTTGGGCAGCCTGGCGGACGTGAAGCCGCCCCACGTCGCCGTGTATATCGAGGGCCTGGGCCTCGCCAGACCGGAGGGCGCGGGGCTTTCCAGGCCCACGGTCAAGCAGCATCTCGCGGCGCTGCGAATGCTCTTTGACTGGCTGGTGGTCGGCCACGTCCTCGAGAGCAATCCGGCGCACGCGGTGCGCGGCCCGAAGTATTCACAGAAAAAAGGTAAGACGCCGGTGCTTGACCGCGACGAAGCGCGGGCGCTGCTGGCGGCGATTGACACAAGCTCGCTCACCGGCCTGCGCGACCGGGCGATTATCGGCGTGATGATTTACACGTTCGCCCGCGTCGGCGCGGTGGTCAACATGAACGTGGAGGATTATTTCAGTCAGGGGCGGCGCGGATGGGTGCGGCTGCACGAGAAAGGCGGCAAGGAACACGAAGCGCCGTGCATCTCAAAGCTGGAAACGTACCTGGATGAATACATTGCGGCGGCGGGCCTCGGAAAGGACGAAGACGGGCCGCTGTTTCGCACCACGGGGCGCTCTACCGGCAGGCCGCACCGGATGACGCAACAGGACGCCTACCGGATGATTCAGCGCCATGCGAAGCGGGCAGGCATCAAAACCCGCATCGGCAATCACTCCATGCGGGCCACCGGCATCACCGATTACCTGAAAAGTGACGGCTCGCTGGCGGAAGCCCGCAAGATGGCAAACCACGCCGACACCCGCACCACGCAGCTTTACGACCGGCGCGGGGATGTCGCCTCGCTGGATGAGTACGGCAAGGTGGGGATTTGAATTGACAGACTCAATCGAGGTTAAACACGCCGCCACCGCAACTGAATTTTGGAGCTTGCTCTCTCCCGAGAGATCGCTTTTCCCAAAGCCCTGCAAACTCCTGTACCGGGGCGTAGCTGACCACTGCTGGCATCTAACGCCCTCTATTCTGCGAAGAGGTATTTCCGCAGCTTCAGACATGCAGGTTTTTAAAGAATGGGCATACCTCGAAACGTTTGTTCGTCACTGTGATTCGATTGGGCTTGCGATTCCAAATGACTCACCGGCCTTCCGCGAAAAGTTTCTGAACCAAAATACCCCGGCAGGGCCGGGCGGGGCTTGGATAAATACATCTGCATGGCCGCCCCCAGAGATGCACGCCCTGCTTGCCTTGGGACAACATCATCGCCTTCCAACACGCCTGCTGGATTGGTCAACCCGCGCTTATGTGGCAGCCTATTTTGCAATCTCCGATGCACTCCGAAAAAAGGATGCCTGCAGGGGTGACCGGCTTGCCGTTTGGATTCTAGATATTGAAAAAAAGTCCCTATTTCCGGCGCTGCAGGTGGTCACGGTGCCGGGCGGTAATAATGCCAACCTTGCTGCACAATCGGGCCGGTTCACTCTATTGACACAGAAGGGGGGCAGAGGGAAGCCATTCGAGGGACAAATAGAATTGGATTTGTACCTCCTTGCGCAGCCGCCCCCGCCTCCATTAAAGAAAGTCACATTGCCCATTAGCGAGGCACCAGCCGCACTAAAGCTGTGCTCTCTCTATGGGGTGACAGGAGCGACAATGTTTCCTGATTACTACGGTGTAAGTCGCGCCACTGAGGATGAATTGAGTACGCCGCCGCCAAAGGGAGCCATCAGCCTTTGGTGGGGGTCATCACCGAAGGAAGTGGGAAAAAGCGATAAACCGGTAACGGCCTATGGTTTATGAGAGATCAGGGAGAACCATTTACGAGGGACTGAAGAGAGAATACGCAGGCCCGGTCGGGAAAGCAGCTAGAAGATACTTCCTTGAAAGCTGCCAGCGCCTTGGGATGACGTCCTATTTCCCTCTCAAATTGCTGGACTACATCCGTTCTCAAAATCTCAAAGGTTTGCGAGCTGAGGGCATCGCAAGCAAGATCCTTCGCAGATTCCCACAGTACGACGGAAGAGAACTGGAAGGCAAGGTGCGGACCGTAGCATTTATTGCCAACACCGCATTCGAGCGAGCGCAGGCGGAAGAGATAGGTCTCGAATGGTACAAGTGGTCTAGTTGCCAAGATGAACGCGTTAGGGCCAGCCACCGAAATATGGAAGGGGTTTTGGTTTCTTGGGGTGATCCGCCCGCTCCAGAGGAATTGATTGGTGAATCACCACAGGGCAAGTACCATCCTGGAGAAATAGAGGGCTGCCGGTGTGATGCTCTTCCAATGCTGAGGCTAGATGATACGAAGTGGCCCACGCGAGTTTACATAAATGGCCGGATCGTGAGCATGAGCCGGAAGGAATTTCAGCGGATTTCTGGAATTCAAAATTAACAAGAAAACTTCAGATTAGACATGAATAGCGATCCTCCCCGCTCTGATTTTCATCCGCCATGCAAGGTGTGTGATCGCGGTGTTCTTATTCCGAAAAAGATATTCCGCATGAGCCGGCCCGTCGTGGCCATCGGATACATTCTTCTGGTCCCGTCGATACTCGGAATGCTGGTAAGCGCACTAATCCTCTTCGGGATTCTTTCGTATAATAGTGAGGGCGAAAGCTCTGCGACCAAAACCACTTCTCCAGGGGAAAGCTCCGACGACCAACTCCGGCGCTACTGCGCGACCTATGTTGTCGACTTTGGGTCGCCGGTGTCCGGGACGCCCGCATCTCTTTTCCCGATCGTGGCGTTGTGTGAATGCCAGGTTGCCGCCTTCAACTCAACCCACTCCGTGGCGACGGCCAGTCAAATCTGCAGCGAGCCGAACCCGGACCGTCGAAGGAAGCTTGGCCTTGCTCCGATTCGCAGAACCGAGAGAGACGTTTCACCCATCTACTCAGAGACCGTCGAGAATTTCAAGCGGGCACAATCTCCAGAGGGGCGTTCTGACGATATCTTCCGCCGAAACTGCGTCATGTCATTGGACAGCAGCCTCGTCGAGCGATACGGTGCATTTCCGATTACAGCCAGCCAGGAGGAAACTTCGCGCGAGATTTGCGAGTGCACGCTGTCACAAATCAAAATAGGCGTTCTCCAGGAAGCGGCAAACAGGGGATGCCAGCAAGATTTGACGAACGGATCGCTCGCTCCACCTGATGCCGAAACCAACCGCCTTTACGACAGCCTGGAATCTACAGGAAATGCCCGGAACGCAGTTCACGCTGGGATCCGTTTGTTTCACATCATCGGCGGTGGCCTTGCTATCTTTTGGCTAATTGGCTCGTTCGTCGCGGGACTACTCGGATGGCTATTGGTCATGAAAAAGCGGGTTCTCAAGTGTAACGTGTGCGGAGCAACTATCAGCGCTTCTTAGCCTTCGGGCGTTTGCGCTTGCTGAAATGCCACAATGTCGAAATGCCGAAATTATGATTTTAAGTCTTGCTGAATCAACTGCTCGATGTATTCGCCAAAGTCAGGCTTGGCCGTAATCTTGCGCAGCTTTTCAACGGCGCGATCATGCGTGTCGATGCGGAGTAGCGCGGTGTACTGCCGGTAAGCTGGATTGCTGCGCTTGCCTATAGGTCGTCCTGGCCCGCGCTTCTCGTTGCGCTCCTGGCGGGTGTCCTTGACGGGGCCGATGTCAGTAAAATCGACGTTGAATTTATTTTTTCCTCTCATTGGTGATTTCCCTTCCAGCTGATTCGTAGGCTTCCCATGCACGCGCCGCGCGGGGGTCATGAACTTCATAGACGGGCACGCCTTGGGCGGTGGCGTGCTCGAATGCCTTGAGGCGAGGTATCTCGGCGCGGAATATCGGGGTCTTGGCTGCGGTAAGAAGCTTGCGCAGTTCCGCGCCGTCGTTTTCCGGGGGCGGCGGGACTTTGGTAAGCAATATTCGGTAATGGTCGGTGCCTACAGTGCGCAGGGCGGCAATCGTGAGTTTAAGAGCCTCGATGTCGAGCCTGGAGGGTACGGCGGGAATAACCAGAAGGTCACAACCTCTGGCAAGCCTTTCAAAGTCTGCCAAACCGGGGCGAGCCTCGGTGTCCTTGATGACGTGTGTGTAGTTGCGGGCTTGATAGTCTCCTTCCTCCCTGTCCACGATGGCAAAGGGCATTCTGCCGGTTTCCCCCCACCTTGTAGCGCAGCGGTTCGGGTCGCCGTCGATAAGCACGGTCGGCGCTAGGCGCTGGAAGTAGGCGGCAAGGTGGACTGCGGTGGTGGTCTTGCCGACGCCTCCCTTGTAATTGGTCACGGTAATATACATTGCCGTCCCTTCCGAAATGCGGGAATGCCGCAATGCTGAAATTACGCCAGTTGGCGGGGAAAAAACAAGGGGATTGTTTGGCCTTCTCCAGAGGATGCGCTGGCCGCTGTGTTCAGCAGACGCGTTATTATGGGTTAGATTCCCTGCGGGAACAATCTAAGCTTGGAGCAGGAGCGACTGCATAATGGCAAATACTTCTCTGAACCAAGACAGAATTGACCTCGATCTCGTCAATGATTATCGCGAGAAGTATGTCGTTTTCCTTGATCTCCTGGGCTTTCGCGAACTTGTCAGGAAAATTGGACAAGACGTCCTGGAACGTCATCGAGTTGTCGAAGCCCTCAAGTTGGTCAGGGATACACTTGGACAGGATCCTGCGATCGGCTTGCGGTTTACGCACTTTTCTGACTGCATTGTTATTTCTACCGATCACACAGCTCATGCACTCTGGGAGATCTTCCGGTCCGTCGAACTGCTAACCTTGAACCTCCTGCAATACGATATCTTCGTGCGCGGCGGGTTGAGCGTCGGTCCCGCGCATCACAGCAAGGATTTCGTCTTTGGGGAAGCTGTAACGGAAGCCTATGACCTAGAGCACAAAGAAGCCGACGGTCCGCGCGTTTTGCTATCGCGGAAGGTCGCAGATGACGCGATGAAACTAGGAAGTGACTTCGCACAGTGGCTAAAGGAGGACGGGAAAGCACGTTATTTCGTGAACTACCTCCTGCGCTATGCGGAGTACACACCGGAACTGGAGGTCGGCAAGGTGGTCCTTGAATCTCCCGCCAAGCGAATCGTTTATTTTGTTACTCAGAGGCTAAGCAATGACAAGAATGACGCGCTAAAGAAAGCCCAGTGGTTTCAGGCGTACTGGAACGATACTGTGGCCTCGCGAGACGTGCTGCCTCGGATCGAGACGGGAGCAATACTCACGAAGTTTGAAGATGGTCCCACAATCATGCGTCGGCGCTTGGTGGCTCCTATCGCGGTTCGCCGTTAACATGGCCGTAACCTAGCGAAGGCCTAAATTTCGGCCAAGTGGCGTTAGACCCGTCATCGCTCGATGCCATATCCGTATCCCTGCCCATGCGACTGACTCTGTTCCTGGCGCTGGACGGGCGCGGCTGCACGGCTTCGCTCCGAGGCGGAGAGTTCATGCTGAGTTTCCAAGGCAGCTCTCTTTGAAACGTCGCGGCTGAGCTCGTTACCCAATTTGCCGGCGTTGTTCGTGTAAATTTGAGCGTCGTAGCGTCCGCGCGAAACGGACACATAGGCCAGCCGAGAGTTGATAAGCTTCTCGTGGGCCTGGGCGGTGTCCACGTGCACCAGGACGCGATCCGCCGTCGCCCCCTGGCTGCTGTGACTGGTGACCGCATAGCCGTAGTCCAGATGCGGGTGCTCGCGGATGTTGAACCGGGCTTCGCGCCCTGAATCGAAGCGGATTTGAAGATTCCCTTCGGCGTCCATTCTCTCAATCGTTCCAAGCTCGCGGTTAGCGATCCCCTCGCTTTTATAGGGCGCCGTGAACTGCACGCGTTCGCCTTCCGAAAATTCCCTCTGCGCTTCCCGGTAAACGCTCACCCCCTGCAGCCGGCGCGGATCGTAGGTAACCTGCTCGCCATTCTCCCGCTCTACTTTTAGTAAATTCTGTTCCCGGTCAACGGCAGTGACGCGCACATATTCTCCGGCCTTTACTCCAATGGTCCGGCTGCCCTTGGTGTACCGCACGACGTCGCCAATTTGGTACTGCGCGGTCCATTGCCGGTCGGCACCGGTCATGTCCTGGCGTGGCGTCAGTACCGTCAATGAGTGCTCCTGACGATACACCGTGCCGCCTGCCTTGAGCTCGCGGTGAATGAGCTGATTGATTTCCTGCCGGGATTGGTTATCCGGCGAAACCACCAGCGTTTCGCGGGGATGCGCGGCGTAATCCCTCGCAATCGCCCTCATTCGCTCCTCGCGATCGGCGATCTCGTGAACCCGTCCCTGGCGGTTCAGATTGTCGATCGCTTCGCGGACTTCACCGCGCGCGAGCTGCTCAACGGCCTGCTTGAGCCTCGGGTCTCGCTGCCGGATGATCTCCTCCAGCCTGGATGTCTTCATTCCCGCTTCCTGCAACTGCTCAAACGGCCGTCCGGCCTCCACGCCCTGGTGCTGGCGCGTGTCCCCAACAAAAATCACCCGGTCGTATTCATGAAGCCTGTGTAAGAACTCGTTGACTTGCTTGGTGCTCGCAAGGCTCGATTCATCCACAAAATACAAATGCCTCTCCGAGTCTTCCGCCTTGTATCCCTGGGCGAGATGGTGCTGCAAGGTGGTTGAACGAATGCCGGCGTCTTCAAGCTGCTGCGTCGCGCGAGAGGTCGGCGCGAAACCTTCGACTTGGTAGCCATCGCGCGCCGCCGCCTCTCGAATAAAATTCAGGGCGGTGGTCTTCCCTGCCCCTGCGGTTCCTTGTAGGCCCATAATTTTGTCTTCGCTTGCGAGGATCTCCACCGCGGCCTGGCGCTGGCCGGCGCTCAAGCGGGCGAATTTATCGTGCATCAGCTCCACGGTGGATTCCAAAACCAGCGGGTCCGAGAATCTCTCCTGTCCGGCCTTCATCTGGGCGATATTCTCGCGCTCGTATTCGAGCATCTGGCGCGTGGTAAGGGACCGCTCAGCGGTTCCGGGCCTGCCGTGATCGATCTCGATAAACTCGCCGGCGCGGACTCTCTTCTCAAAGTTGTCCCTGATTTCCTCGAATCTCGCCTGGCCCATAGAGCGTTTGAGGGCGTCTCGCATCAATTCCCGCTCATTCACAACCGCCTCGCGCTCCAGGTGCTTGTCACGCGCCCACGTCAAGGCCTCTTGCGCGTACCTGGGAGAGGCCTTAAATTCCTGGCGTTGGGCGCGCTCGCGGGCCTCCGCGACAACGCGATCCGCCTGGTTGCCGTATCGCTCGGCAACTTCACGATGCCGCGCCAAAGTCTCCTCGGCGCTGAGGGGAGCCTTGGCGTCCCGCGTGCGATGGGCAGCGATCTGGGCGGGCCCGGCGCCGCTTAACCCCTGCTCTTCGAGGTGAGCCTTGATTTGTTGGCTGCGGGGACTGCTCGCTTCGAGGTACTCTTGGCTGTAACCCTTGATCTCCGGAGCATGGTTCTTCCCTGCCTCGATCTCGTAACCCAGCGCCTTCAGCCGCCAGGCGAGCTCGCTCTGATAAATTGCCGTCCCGTATTTCTGGCTCCGGTAAAGCTCCTGGGGCTGGATGGCGTGTGTTTGGCCTTCTGCGGTCTCGGTGACGTTGAAGAAGACGACGTGAGTGTGTAACTGGGGGGCGGAATAGCCCTCTACCGGCCTGGCGCTGTCGTGCTCAAATTTGGCGGCAACCCATTTGCCCGTAGTCTCGGCGGGATTGTTTCCGCCGATGCGGGCCTGCACAAAGCCCTCCATCTCGTCCAGGGCAATGCGGACGCTTTCACGGTGAGCCTCGCGGACCCGTTCATCACCGCCCACAAGGGCCGTGATCGAGACGCTTTTCGGGGCGCTGAACGTCGCGTCCCAGCCGGCGCGGTGCTCCATGGTCTTGACCGTATCGCCGTACTGGTTCCGATACTCGAAGGGCTCGCGATGCCTCACGAGCTGCTCGCCGGTTTCCGGGTGCTGGCCGTTGGCCAAGCGTGAGAATTGCTCTTCCGTCACCTCCCCGGCGAGACCCCACTTGAAGGCCAGCTCGCCCTGCCATTCTCCCCGCACCTGGTCGCGCTGGGTGTAGTAGCTCTGCTCCGCCGATGTGAATTCGCTTTTGTGGTAGGCCTGAGCCTGGCCTGCGCTCAACGGCTTGGAGATCGTCAGCATTCGCGGTCCTCAATTATCCAAACATCCTTGATTCCTCGCGCTTGCCGTGGCGCACGTAAAGAATTCGAACGATACCGCGCTTCTCTTCCCGGTAGTAAATTCGGTAATTCTGTACGGGAAAGCTTCGGATATCGACCCCGAGCTCCGGGCGCCGACGCCCAATTCGGGGCAAAGCAGCAAGAAGCGAGAATTTGCTGGTGAGGAAGCTCACAACCTGTTCGGCAGTTTCAATGCTCTGCTTCTGCGCGATGTATAACCAAATCTCATCAAGGTCACTCACGGCGCTACGTGCAACCCGGAGTTTGCTCATCCGCGCGGACCCGCCTTACGGCCCTCCACCAGCCTTTTCTTTCCCCGCGCGTGAACGTCTTTTGCAAGATCCCCGATGTTTTCCGCATCGTACTCCAGGAATTCGCCCCGATCAATTTCTGACTCGGAGATTTCAATGCGCCGGCGAATAGCTTCTAGATCCTCCTCACTCTCCACATCAAGGAAGGAACCCACCGCCTCCTGTACCAGGGCGTCGGCGTTCGGATAATCTCCCCGTTCGACGAGTTCTTGAATGCGTTTTTCAACATCCGGGCTGAGTGTGATATTCATGGCTCCTCCCCTATTCTCAGTCAAAAATGATCTGCGGCGGCTTTTCATCCTGGTCCGGAGACTTCTCTTCCCGCGCTTCGTCTGTGGGGATGGTTGAAGTCTGACCATTCGCTCCCGCACTGGCCGCCGCTGCCCGCGCTGGCTCGGGCGCCGGCAGAAATTCCAACTGTGGCAGGGGGCGCGGCAGGAACGCTGGCTGCTTCGCCTTGAGCTCCACATACGGAAATTGCGCTCGAACCACTAGGTTCTCGAACTTCACATATCCGTGAAGGTCCGCCAGGCCCTGTATCTCCGATGCCATCACCAGCGGCTCGATCTGCCGACGTACATGATACGTTCTGCTCTTCCGTTTCCGGCTGAAGCGTGATGAAACCTCCTCCGTGCCGCTCGGCTCGAGCCACTCCTTCTCAACGTCGCCAATCGAGGTGCTCACCCACTTTGCCGTCTCCGGCTCGCTGATGCGGAGAAAAACCTTGGTCTTCGGCTGCGAAAGCATCGTCTTGGCCGGCCCATAGAGATGCTCCACCTGGTCGAGGCCCTGAAAGCCCAGCACCAGCCGCAGATTGGCATTACGGCCCTTGGTGATGGCGGCGGGCAATTGCGGCAATTTCTGCAAGCTCGCGAGCTCGTCCAGAATCATCCACACCGTGCGCCCGCTTTCCGTGCTCATCAGGCGGAGAATCAGCGAATCCAGCCACAAGCTGGTGAGAGGCAGTATCTGCTTGGCGAAGACGGGCTTTGAAGTTAGAAACAGCCAGCCTTGCCGCTCGATGGCCCACTCTGCCGCGCTCCATCGTCCCTGCGCTTGTTCTTCTGATGGCAAAAGCTTTAAGGCCGCGGCCGCCAGATTGACGGCCGATTTTACGGCGGCGCGCTGGGCCGGAGCGCCGCGTTCGAGCATGGCCGCCACTTCCGTGCCCGCAACCCGCCGGTCAATCTCCTCCCAATGGCTCATCCACTGCGTCAGTTCCTGCGGTGACGGCCGGTAACGCAGTAACCGCTCGAAGATTTGCTGGGCGGCTGAAGCAAAAAAGGTCTCACCTCGGGGCGGCTCGGGGAAAAGTGAGGCTGCCAGCGCAGCAGCTTCGGGGGCATATTGCACTTCGTCGCTCGGTCTCCAGTAGGGCATTCTCCGGTCAACCGGGTTCAGAATCTTGTCTCCTCGGGCCGGATTGTAAAAGTGCGAGACAAAGACCCCTCGCGGATCGAACACAATCGCCGTGTCACCCCGCTCCTCAAGCTGCAAGAGGATCTCGGAAATGATCGAGGTCTTGCCTCCGCCCGTGTCGCCTTTGATGACAATGTGCTTGTTTTCGTCTTTGAGCGGAATCCTGACCCGGCACCGGTTGGAAAAATTCAGCCATTCCGCCGGACTGAGCCGCGCCAGCGTCGTAAAGCCGATGCCCTGCCCGCCATACTGGTAGTTGAAACGAGCGCGGGTGACGAGTTCCGGCCCGCGCAACACACGCCCTTCCGCAAGCTCCCGAAGCTTGCTCCGATCGATGTAAATAGCAAACGGCAAGAGAACCACCAGAAAGATCGCCCCACGCTCCAAAGGCGTCTTTATCAACTTCCAGAGAGACTGCCCCTGGTAAAAGTTCTCCTCAAGGTAAGCATGCAACTTCGGGTCATCGACCCGGCGATACCATTTCCATTCGAGCTTCCCGATGCCGGCGCGCCGGGCCTCGCTGGAAAGCACAAAGGGCACGGCAAGCTGAGGCGGAACCCCGGCAGGCGGAGCGGCGGGAACGACATCCGCATCAGTGGCCGGGAGTTGGCGCCCTTTAGGATAGTCGGCCATCAGCAGCCGGTAGTGGCCGATGCCCGAATGATCAGTGAAAACGTAAGTTAGCAGGTACAGCCGTTCAAGGGGCGTCCAGGAATGCTCGTACTTCTCGTAATAAAGCAGCGCGATCACAATCACGGAGAGAATCAGGACGGCAATAGTAAATTTAGGTTTTGGGGGAGCAACTTCCCTGCTCCAGGCATCCGTCATCTCCCGCCTCCAGCCGCTTGTGGCTGTTCGATAGAGGGATAATCTTCTTCCGTATGGAGCTTGGCGAGAAAATCGAAAGCGCGCTTGAGCTTCGTCCGATCAGCGCGCTCGATGAAGGCGGACATCTGCTGGGGCGTCACCTTTCCTTCCCCTTGGGCGTAAACCAGGTTGCTGATGATGGTCCGCAGAGCCATGAGCTCGGCGAGCAAGGCCTGCTCAATGGGGCTGCCCAGGGGATTCCGGGCGGCGCGAATCAGGACGTCGCGGCACCATTCGGCCAGGGGCTTGTGCTCGCGCGCAGAAAGAGTTTGAAGAGCGATGAAATCGTCCTCGTTGACCTTCACGCCAATGGATTTCGTGCGGTAAAAGTCTTTGGACATGCGGGCAGCCTCAGTTTGGAGAGATTCTCGTAACAGCTCTAAAACCAATAGGTTCGCATAGAGTATCCAGCGATACTATATAGTATCGCTAAATACTATATGGTATCGCTGGCCAGATAAGTCAAGCGAAAAGAATAACTACCAATTGGTATCGGCACGATACCCAACAGTACCCTGCAAGGGGTGACGTATCAAAAGGGCCAGCCGGCGCGCCAGCGCCGTATCTTTTACCCCACGTCACACCTCCCCACATTGCCACGCCAGCGACTCGAGAAAGGGGGGTAGCTGAGCATCACCCTCGCTGAGAAAATACGTCCTGTGGCATCCTGGCGCAAATTTTCGCGCGGTTTTAGGGGCAGGAGGTGGCGCGAGCTTTTTTCGGGCGTCCGCCAAGCTTGCCGTTTTCACGCACGGCGGTGGTCTTCGCGGGCGATGTGGCCCGGCCTCCTGCTCTGCCGAGTTGCGACGCCATCCAGCGACGTGAGCCGAGGAAACCTTCCAGGAGGCCGGGCAGGTAGATGTCCGCGTCAACGGTTGGGAAATGCAACCCCAGCCCTGACGGGGAGATTTCAACCTGGGTCAAATCCTCCGGCTTCGCATGCTCAAGGCCCTGCGCGTCGTGGGGGTTGAATCCAATCGAAATCGCGTTGCTCAGCTCGATGACCAGGCGGCTGTGGTGATGGTCATACCATGTTGCTGTCGCCGTGGGCGTCTTTGCCAAGCGGGTGGCCGCCCGCTTATTGGCGGCGTCGATTTCTTCCCTAGTGTAGGTCATGAATCCTGCTCCATTCCGCGCACAAAACCGCCAGTTGCGCTATGAGCGCCGTTCGAATGTGTGAGAGCTTGCCGGATGAGAAACCGTAGTTCTCGCGCAATTCCGGCGGGCCGTTGGGACAATGGAGGTTGAAGACGGCCTCACAGCCTGCGCCGATGACATGAACGTGAGCGGGTCTATGGTCGTTCGGATAAATCACGATTCGCAGACCGTCTATCCTGATACCAACAGTAGGCATTATAGCATAAACCTAAGCGTTTTGGTTATATTTCTTCAGCCTTGATTGTAGCCTCCTTATCAAGCTTGGCTCTTTCCTCTTGGGGTTTTTTGGAAGCTGTCTTTAGTCGTTCTTTTCTTTCTGCTTTTTCCCTTCCTTGCGTGCTGATTCGGAGCTGGCCTTTATGGGCCTTGGGTTTTTATTTTTCGTCCTTAGAGGGGCTTTGGGGGAAAGGGGTTTCAGGGGAGAGGGGCGGAGCCCTTCTCCCCTGGGGGCCGCGAACTTTTTCACAGTTGGGATGCGAGCAACTACAGGAAGCTTT
>JAKASC010000031.1 GCA_021828245.1 Acidobacteriota bacterium | reverse complement strand
GAATAAATCCGTGGTGCTCGTCACATAGAGGCCGTCACCTTTGTTCCCAATCGAAAACACGCCTCGCATCAGAGCGCAGCAGCTATTTTCCACCTCAATGCCGTGGCTCGCCGCTTGCCGCGTAGTCACGCCATCGAGAAGGAAGTCGCCCACGCTATTGAGCAGCAGGCCCACCTGGGCTCCCGCCTGATTGTTGCCGTCAATCGTCACGTAGCGCAGGGCTTGGTTTTGCTCGCCGACATCCTGCGTTCCATCCACCAGCACGACTTCCGGCAAGTTCGCGCCGGCCTTAGCCATAATCACGGAAGCATTGGGCATGAAGGTGTTGGTGCCTTGCGGCATCCCCGTAATCGAGGAACTGTCATAGACGGTCACGTTGGAACCCACTATCAGCGTCTCTCCGCCCAGCCGGAGCGCGACGGGCTTGTTATCCGTGCCCGCAAGACTGACCTTAACGCCCGTGGTGGTGATGCCGGTCGATGCTTCGGTCCAGTTGGTTCCAATCGCGACTGGCGCCATGTTCGTGCTCCCTTGCAAGATAGTCGAGGGACCGGTATTTTGCAGCGTTTCCGTGCCGCTCGACGTGGACACATAGACGTTCCATCCTTGGTCCGAAAGCACGCCGCCCGAAGGCGGCGAGGTCACGACGAGAAGATTGTCCGCCGGCACTGCCAGGCTCGCCTCCGGCGACGCCAGCGACTCCCCGGCCGAGTCCACCCACGTCACCTGCACGTAGTATGTCGTGGCAGCAAGCGTTCCCCCTGCTACATAGGAAAGCGTGGGCGCGGCAGAAGGGCCATTGTACGGCAACGTTCCCACGGTAAACCCGCCTGCGCACACTTGCGTGCCCTGAAAGTTGGCCACCACCACGCCGCCCGTCGCCGGCAGATCGTTCACCGCATTCTGAATCTTTTGGCAGGCGTCCGCGCCCGGAAAAGCGTCCGCGTAACGGATGTTGTCGCGGTTCGCCTGCTCGCTCGCCACGCTCTGGCCGAGGAGCAGTGACGAGTGACGAGCGGCCAGGGAGAAGAGAAGAACCGTCCCGGCCACAACGCTTGCCACATTCCGCCGGCGGCGAGTGGCTGCCACTCGCCGCCGGTCATTTGTCATCTTTCCGCTCACCATACCATCACCTTCCCTGTCACGCCGGAGCCCGAGGACACAAGATACAAATTCGTCGCGTCCACGTCGGTCGGCGACTGAAACCAAATCGAGCCGCCGGACGTCATTCGCAATGCAACGCCCACCGGCGCGCGGCCAAGAAAATGCTGCACCGCAAAATTCCCCGGCGCAGCCGGCGCCAGCGCAATCGCGCCAAAAATCTTCGTCGCCGGGGTCACCGCCGTCACCGCTGTGGCGCTTGTGACCACCTGCCCAATCAGCGCGTCGCCCGTCGCGTTGGGCGTGGGATTCGCGCTGTAATAAAACCCGCTCGACGAGTTGTACCAGAGATAACTCGTGGCGCTGGCGGGCGCGGCGGCCAGCGTGGGCGCGGACGTGGGCGCGTAGCGTTGCCCTTGCGCGTAGAGCGCTCCGGCCGTCAACCCCGGCGTCAAGCTCGAGGAGACCGACAGCGCAAAGCCGCCGGTCACGCCCGAAATCCCCAAATCGGTGAACAACGGTCCCAGGACGCCCGCCGCTTGGATGGCCGTTTGAACGTCGTTCGCATCCTGCAGCAGGCTGTCAATGATCTGCCAGTTAGTATCGAGATCGCTTTCGTAGTTTTCGCCGTGCTGCGGCTCAATGATGCCCTTGCGCGGCAGTACGGTTCGGACAATCGCCATAGATTAATCTCCGCCCGTTCCGGGTGTAAGCGTCTGGGTCAGTCGCTTGGCGCGGACGCGCACCTTCACCATGCCGTCGTTGGTGATGGTTTCGGCGCCGCCCGGCTGGTAGTAGCTCACCCGCGTTGCGACCTTGCCCGTCGAATCGTCAATATCGAAGTTGAACCAATAAAGCTCGCCGGGTCCGCTGTTCGAGCTTGCTTGCACGGGTTCAGCTTGCTGGCCCGGCACAAAGCCCGGCGCCGGCGCGCGCGAGGCAAAGCCCACGATGTTAAACTCGCACTCTTGAATCGAATAGACGTAGCCGTCGGCGGCTGAGATAGGTGTGGGCACGGTGTCCCCGTTCGCAAACCAGCCCATATAAAACCGCTCGTCGTTCACCACGCCGAACTTGGCGTTGTTGGAGATTTTGGTCATCACGTCATCGGTGACCGGCTGCCCCGCCGCCAAATCCGCGTCCGGCAAATCGAAAAACCCCGGAATTTCCGCCAGCGTCAACTGACTCATCGTCGAAGCTCCTTAAAAAATCTCGTTGCCGGGCGAGCCGTCGGCGTTCTCGCCGCCCGTCGCCGAAGCCGAGATGAACATGTACTGCTCGCGTTGGGCCGCCGTGGCGTTTGACCAAGTGGGCACGTTCGCCGAGGCTGGCGCAACCTGATAAGCCTTGGTGAGGTTCATAAATCGCGTATCGAGCAGCGTGAATTGCATTTGGCCCTTGGCGTAGTCCGGTTTCCGCTCGATTACCTCGCACAGCACGTTCGAGAGGCCGAGCGCCCCTTGTCCCTCGTCAGAAAAGTCCGGCACCGCCGAGTGCGTCAGCGTCACGTAATCGCCAATCTCGACCGGCAACGAACTCAAAAACGCCGTCACGTGATACCGCACGGTGTTGAAGGCGTAGCGGCTGAACATCTGGCTGGCCAGCAAAAACCCGCGTAAAAAGCCGCCCCGCGCCGATTGCACGCCCGTGGATTCAATCTGCGCATTCGAGATTTTGCGAAACTGATTGATGGACGCCTGATTTTCCTCCGTCACCTGCTTGCCGTAAGCGCGTGACGCCATGGTCGGCAGCGCGTCGTTCACGTCCATCCGCAGCGTCAGCATGTTGACGAGCGGTGCTCGATCCACCTTCGGAATCCCTATCACGTTGGCGGGCGTGAAGCTCCACACCGGCGTCTGATTCACCGGATTCTTCATCGGCTTCAGGCCAATGCGCCCGTCCGCGTGAACGATGGTGACGAGACCCAACGGCCGCAGCAAATACATTTCGAGCCACGATTTCGCTTGCATGGGGCTGGTAATCTTGAACTCAAACCAGTCTCCACCAAACATCCCGTCGCGCAGCGCCAAAATTCCCGGCACGTCAATGTACTGATTCGGGTTGATGAGCGTCCCTGGCTGCCCCGGAACATATTTTTTCCAAAACGGATTCGACGCCACCAAGCCGAGCGAGGATGAGCTTGACGGCGTGAGCATCGGCGCAAGCGCCGGGTCTTGTCCCACGCCCAGCTCGTTTTGCAGCGCCGCCAAAACAATATCCAGCGGATTGCCTTGCACAAACCGCGGGTTCTGATCTGAAACTGGAAAAGCGTTCGGCAGCCACTGCGGCCCGACTGGGGTGAACATCTTCGTTCCCGGCAAGTATTCGCCCGGGCCGCCCATCGCCCAGACGATGCTGCCCGCGATCCAGCGCTGCAAGTCGGCGCAGGTCAACGTCACCCGACCGCTCGAGTCCCAGCCCACTTCGGTGATTTGCACGGTGTGGAGCGGGACAAAATCGCCATAAGAAAGCCCCGGAAAGCCCATCTTCAGTTGCGCCGTCGCGCCAATCAGCGCTTGCTCGGCGGCCAGCGCCTTGAGCGTCCCACTCGGATCAATCGCCGTCACCTGAAACGTTCCCACGCTCGATGAGCCGCTTTGATCGTCCACCGTTTGCGACGCGCCTTCGGGAATTTGCAGTACCGGCAAGGTGGCGGGCAGCAGGTTGGTAGAAAGCGGCAAGCTCGGCTGCATCGCCGCGAGCCACATCCACGCGGTTCCGGCCACTGCCGGCCAGACGTCGAATTCCCACGGCAAATCCCGCGAGGCGAGCGAATACTCGACGAGTGACCCATCGCCGGTCACGAGCGAAACCGTGTATTGACCCGTGACGAGCTCGGAAAGCACTGCATCGAGGGTTGTTCCGAGGCCCGCGAAAAAATCGGCCAAGCCGGTGGCGCTGTAGAGCCGCAAGAGCGCCAGAATCATGCCCCAGGTCATTTCCTGGCTCACGGAAAGCGGCGAGCCGGAGTAGCCGCCCGGCGAGTCGTTGTAAAACTTCATCCCTGAAAACGGCGTGGTTTCCGAATACGCCATGTTCCAGGAATTCGTCTGGTTGGAGATCTGAATGGTCTGATGGGTCAGCAGGAATTTTTGGTAGGCGAACTTCAAGCACTCGACCGCTGCCGTGTCATTGCCCTCCGCATCGGCCAACAGCGCCGCCCAAACCCCACTCGCATCGCACGCTTCGCCCACATCAAGGACGGCGGGAGGGCCGGAAGTCTGTGCGTCAATCCCCTGCGCAAAGTGTCCCGGATCGCCCGCGACTCCTGTCAGTTCCCACGTCACGCTGCCGTCCGTGACCGTTGCGCCGAGGGTTGTGGGCCACGCGGGCTGCGCCGTGCCGCTCGTTCCCGCCACAATGCACTTTTGCTGGTTGCCATTCGAGTCTTGAACCTGCGCGCCCAGCGGATAGGCCGTTGAAGCGCCCCACGCGCTCGCGGACGGCGCCGTGTAAAGCATCGCCAACAGGTTTGAGCCAAGCCACTCCGCGATGTCGCCAATCTGCGTGGCGAGGTTTTGGTACGAGGTGGCCGTCGCCTGGGTAATCGCCCCGACCTTAAGCTGCTGCGTCGCCGCGAGCGCCAGGATTTGACTCGCCACGTAGAAGGCAAAATAAACGTCGAGGTTGTGCTCCGTCGAGCAGGACTTTTCAAGCCCAGGAACAAACTGATAGCCAGGATTGGCGTACTCGCCGTAGCCGAGGTAGAAGAAGCCTTTTCGCAGGTCGTTGTCCGCCGATTGAAGCGTCAGCAGAAAATCTATCATGCTGATGAGCGTCGGCACCGGCGAGAAGTCCTGCGTAAACTGAATGTATCGCGCAATCGCATAAATCAGCCACGCCATCGCGCCCGTGCGGATGTAAGCCTCGCCGACTTGGCCGTAATAAACATCGTAGGAAAAGCTCAGCGAGCCCGCCGGCTGCGGCGTGCCCACGCTCAAGTTATCGAGATACATCACATCGCCCGCGTCGCCGAGTGTGATTTTGAAGCTGGTGATCGAGGTGAGCGTGTCGCCCGCCAACTCGGAAATCAGCGAGGCGATTTGAACCTGAGTGGTTCGCCATTGCCCGCCCCCGAAGCCGATGGGCAGCGTAATCGTCGTTCCAGAAAGCGACGCGGGCGCGACCCCGGCATTCGTCACCTCGATCAGCGTCACTTTGCCGTTCTTCGTGGTGACGCCGATCTGCGCGTTCCAAGTTGAACTCGGCGCCGTCGGGTCGTAATGCTCAAATTGAAGCAGCGTGTCCGTTGAATCCGGCAGCCCGCTGCCGACATATGTGAATTCATCCCCGGCGGCAGCGGCTTGGAACTCAATCACCTCGCCGGTGCCGTACGGCGGTTCCTCCGGCGACATGGAATTCGCGCTGACGTTGGCAATCGTAGCGCTCGCGTCTGACTTCGACCAATTGGCCGTCCCGCCTTCCTCGGCGTTCTCCAAAATCAGTGACGGCAAATAGCCGGGGTTTTGAATCAGTTCTTCGATCTGCTCGATAATCTCGAGCGCCGCAGAGTAATTCCCTGAGCCGATGAACGCCAGAATCGCCAGCGCATCGTCATAGATGAAGCTGCGGTTCTGGAGCGCCCCGGCATTGGTCGCCGTCGGATCCGGCACGTAAAGCGGGTCCGAAGTCGGCACGGCGAGCGACCGCACCATGCCCTCAAACGCCGCCGACTGCTCGAGCGAAGAATACACCTGCGTCCACCCATTCACCGGATCGTCGTAGAGAATGTGGACTGTCGGCATCCCGGCGCTCGGCCACACGCTTGAACCGGCGCGCGCGTGCCATTCATCCGCCTCCACCATCAACGGCACGTTGTCTTCCTGCAGGTACTCGATGTCTGTCTTGACGAAAATCTGCGCCTTGTAGCCGGCAAGCTTGTACCCCAAGCCCATGTTCGAGTGCGCCACCCAACCGGTCGGGATTTGGGCGCCGTACCAGCCGCTGGCGGGCTCGGGCGCCGTCGAAGGATAAAGCACGGCGAAAATCTGCCCCGGCGCGACTCCCGCCACGCTGAAGGTTCCCGCATTGGCCAAAGCGTCGTTGCCAAGCGCCGTCTCATGCAGCGCGGAGCTGCCCATGTAATAAAAAACGTCGGTATGAACAAACACATCCACGCGATAATCGCTCCGCGGGTTGAGCAAGTTGAAGCAATAGCCGAGCGCCACCCACCCGGTATATTTGTAGCCGAGCGCAATCAGTTTCCACACCTGCGTGTTGTCGGCCGTCAATGCTCCGAGCGTGGTGGGCCAGTTGGGCGGATTGTTGTTTCCTCCGCAGCCGGTCACCGACGCCGAGCACGTCACGCCGTCCACCAGCGCCATCTGCGTGTTGCCGTTGCCATCCACAATCATTTGCCCAAAGGTGTACCGCGTGCCCGGCTGCCACTTGGCAATCACCCCGGCAATCTGCGGCGAGCCTGCCGTGATCCAATTGCTCGAAGCGTTATAGAGCAGCGTCTCCTGCGCCTGCTGCATTTGGCTCGTCACTTCATACGAGTTCACCAGCAGATTGCCCCACGGCAGCGCTATCGGCGAGGCATTGATGGGATACCCGTCCGGCCCCTGCTGATTGTCCGGCAGCAAGCCGGCCGGCAGCGCCAGCACGATGTTCTCAATCTGCTGCTGAGGGAAGGGCTGGGCTTGCGCGCCGGAAAGCGTTTGCCCCGTGGCAAAGTTGATGAGCGATTCGATGCCGCACTCGATGAGCCCGGAGGCGGGAGCCGGGGTCGTCGGATACGGCGTTGCCCCGGCCGTTAGGAGGGCGTTGGCCAGCCAGTTGCCGACGGCTGAACCTTGCCGCGATAAAAGCCAGCGCAGCGTCCGGTTCATGTCCGTCCACATCTGACCGGGCCAATATTTGCTCAGCGTCGCCATTCTCTACCTATCGCGCCTTATCTCTAGCGCCGGTCCCTGTAGCGCCAGCCCCTGTAGCGCCGGTCTATGACCGGCGACCGTCCCGCCTTGGCGGGGCCTGTCCCGCCCTGGCGGGATCAATAATTCACCGTCCACGTCAGCGTCAGCGTGTCATTCGCCTGCAAGCTGACCGAGGTGAAAGTATTTTCAAAGCACATCGTGCCGCTGCTCGCGGCGTTGAACATGCCCGCCGCGTCCGCCGATTGCGCCGCCGTTGCCGTCCAGGTATGGGCAATCGAATAGCTCGATGCGCCCGTCGTGTGCGAATACGTTCCTTGCGCGCGCGCCAGACCGTTCGTGGTGATTTCTCCCGAAAGCGACGTGTCCGTGGCTGCCGGCGTGATGGCCGTAGCGGTCAGCGCCAGGTAGTTGCACGTCGCGGGCGGCGTCGAGGTGCTGCCCATCACGCTCGCTTGCCAGTCAAGTCCCGCGTTCGTCTCCAAGTTGTGCCCGCGCCAGCGATAGAAGACTTTGCCGTCGGGATGTCGCGCCACAATCGTCACCACGTCCTCGCGCGGTCGCGCCCGCTCGCTCAGCTTTCTGCCTCCATTTGCCAGCACCATCCCGCCGAGCGAGAGCACCCCAACCCATCCGCCCCAAAAAGCCTTGCGCGCCCATGAGCTTGCCATGCGCCACCTCTCGTTTCTCTCCCTCATTGCTCCTCCTCTTGCACCTGCAAGTCCACCGTGCCTTCCAAACTTCGATTGTTCGAGGTCGTCACCCGCGCCGAGATGATGTGTTCTTCGCCGACCACGCCGCCCTGATACCAAAAAATGACCTGCGTCCCGCTCACGTACGGCGCCGGCGACGTGGCGATGATTTCGGCGGTTGAGTCGAGTCCCGTCGCCATGTTGACGCTGGTCACTGAAACGAGCGTGATCGTTTCTCCGGTTGCCAGCCGCTCCGAAAAATCCACGTAGTAGCTGTCGTTCTCGTAAGGTGTTTTCGTGATGAGCGCCATCGAATCCCTCGCTTACTGCGGCTTTTGCAAAACCGTCCCTGCGCCATGCCCGCTGACAGTCGCGCCTTGGGTTTTCGCGCCCAGCGTCGCGCCCCGGCTGCGCGGGGAGAGCGCTGCGCCGCCAGATTGAGCGCCGAGCGTTGCCCCGCGAAGCGGCGACACCCGCGCGCCGGAGCGGTAAAACGATGTGACCGCATCCATCAGCGTCTGTGTCTCCGACTCGGCGCGTCCAAACGCCGCGAGGCGCGCCAAAGAGTCCGACTGCGGCAACGTTTCTTGCGGCGCGCGCGCGTAAGCCGATCGCCGAGCCAGCGCATCGGAGGGCGATTGCGCCTCGCCGAGCGCAACCACCGCGCCGAATGACCGGCCGACGGCATCGCTCACGCTCTCCGACTCCGACGCCGTGGCAATGTAGCCTGCGCTTCGCACGGGCGCGTCCGAAACGGTTTCCGCCTCGGCAAGCGTCCTGCCAAAGGCTTTGAGGCGCGAGACCGAATCCGATTGCGAGAGCGTTTCGCCGGGCGCGCGAGAGTATGCCGCGAGTCGCCCGAGCGAATCCGAAACCGGCTCCGTCTCCGCGAGCGTTACTGCCACGCCGAACTGTTGCCCAATCGAGTCGGAAATGCTTTCGTTTTCCGCCAGCGTTACCGGAAAGCCTTCGCTTTGGGCCACGGAATCCGAAGTCGTCGGCGTGTCCGTCACGCCCCGCCCGAATCCCGCCACGCGCGCAATCGCGTCGGACTCGGAAAGCGTCTCAGAAAGCGAGACGCTGTAGGCGCTCGAAAGCGGCGTCGTCACAATGTCGTTCGTCGCGCTGCCGGCATCAAAGCCCACAGTCTCCGCGCTATGGCCGACCGAATTCTTCAGGTTGACGACCACGGCAATGCGGTCGGTCGCGCTCGCGCTTTGGGAAGCTCCCGAAATTGTCATGCTTTGAACGCCCGTCGCGCCGAGCGAGATATTCTGCGCCGTCAGCGAGCCGACCGTCGCCTGCGCCACGCCGCTCGAATTCACGCGAAGAATGCAAGTGTCTTGCCAGGTGACGTTCGAGTTTGCCGTCGTCACGTCGAGCTTCACAGTCCAGTTTCCGCTCGGCCAATTCGTCGCATTCGGGACGCCGCTCGCCGAGTACAAAACGAATTCCTGCGTCGCGCCCTTAGAAATCGTCACGGAATAGCTGCCCGTCGTCGCCCCGCTTGAAACGAGCGCCTGCGGCGCAAGCGAGCCAAGCGTTGAAATCGCGTTGCAAGTCTGCGCCGCCGTCAGGTCACTCGCCGCCGCCGATTCGGTCAGCGTCGAGGCTCGCAGAGCCGCTCCGCTCAAGGCGATAAGCCCCAGCACCAGGCACGCGGCAATCGTTTGCGCTCTCCTCATTGTCCGTACCCGCCAATCCCGTATCCCAAAACCCCGTAGCCGCCCGGCGGCGCCAAAAGCGCCGGATCGAAGCTCGAGAGAATCACCCCGGCCGTCGGAATCTCGAGCGCATAAAGCGGCTGCTTTTCGAGCTGCCCCAGTTGCGTCAGCCACGTTTGGTTACCCTGAATCATTCTCGTGGCACGGCCATCCTGGCCGTGGCCCCTCCTGGGCTCGAAGCCTCGGCTACGTCACCACCTGGCGAAACTTCAGCTTGAATTTGTAAAGCCCCGGCGCGCGGTACGCCGCCTGCCACGTCGTTCCTTCGAGCCAATAATTCGTAAAGCTCGATTGCGAACTATCCGGGTAATAGCTGAACTGCCCGCCTTCAAGCGCGTACTGCATGAAGGCGTTCCAGTTCTGCACGTCGGTGCCTGAGAGCACCGCCGCCATCGTGATATCCAGGAAATTGTCAATGCGTTCCAGAATGGATTCCCGCACGCCGCTCGAGCTGAGGTTATCGTGCCGCGTCGCCACCGCGTTGTACGCCGCAACGCCCGTCGGCGGATACGTGAACGGAAGCGTGTTCACCGTGCCGCCCACCGTGTAAGTGATCTTCGGATAAGCCATCTCAATGTCCCACCGGCGCGCCGCGCTCGACGGTGGTGGCGTGCAGATTCACGCTGCCACTGCGCACCGCCTCGGAAATCGAAGGCACCAGCGCCGTCGCCGCCTGCCGACCGTCAATGTGCAGATTGACCACCAGCGACGCCCCCATCGAGCCGGGCGCGAGCCCCGGAGCAATTTCCCCGCCGCCGTATTCCCCGCTCGTCTCGCCGCCGTATTCGCCCCGACCGCGTTCGCGCCGTCCTCCTGGTTCCCCAAGCGGGCGCCCGCGACCTCCCGCGGCTCCGCGTCCCGCTCCCGGAATCGCCGCCCCCAGCCCTCCGGCGGCGCCCGCCACAGCGTAAAACAGCGCCGCCGACTCAAACGCCGCCGTCGCCGCCGGAGGATTCCAAAACAATTCCGCAAACCCGACCGCCGTCTCGTAGATGGCGTGGACCAGCGCCTGCGCCGCAATCGAGGCCAGCGTGGCCTTCAGCGCCTTCTCCATCGCCGCGCCAATCGAGCTGCCATAGACAATCGCCTGCGCCACGCTGGTGCCCATGGCTGAAGAAAACTTCATCAGCGAAATGCCGGACATTTCCGTGGCTTGCCGAATCTGCATCAAACGCAGTTCCATCTCCGTGAACGCCGGCCCCGCGCTCTTCGCGTAATCCGTCGTCTGGCGCAATTGGAGGTTGAACTGCCGCAGCGTCTCGCCGAGCGGCCCGTAGCCCCGCTGTGCGTTGCGGGTGAAGTTTTCAAGCGCCGCCGTCACCACGGCGAAGTGTCGGTGACTCTGCCGCGCCCACTCCGACAAATTCAGCCCCGCGTCCGCCCAGCGCCCGTGAGAACTCGTCTGAAAATCGCGGACGTGTTCTTCCGCGTGGGCCGGGTCGGAGGCCATTCGAAATAGCAGATGGGTTCGGTGGTCGGTCATCGTTTCCTGCTCTCTTTAACGCGGTTGCGGCGGCTTTGGCCGCGCCGCGCTGATCGGCGCGCGGCTTGCTTCAAACCTTCGTAATCGGCTCACCAAAAAATCTCCGTGGGCCGCTCGAGCGTTTCTTCGCTCCACTCATTGAGCGCCAGCCGTTCCCTTTCGAGCAGCCGCGCCGCCGCCGCCAAATCAAAATCGAGCGCCACCACGGGGTCGCGCAGCCGAATCATCGCGCTCGGTCGGCAGCCGAATTTTTCCGCCGCCAGCGCCAGCAACAAAAAGTTCTCACCGCGAACGAAACCCGTCGAGCCGACGGCTCGCACTCTCCTCCGCGCGGCGGCGTCTCGGCTGCCGCAATCCCTCATCGCTTTGGGCCTCTTCGGATTCGCTCAAGGCGCGGCAAGCCCACTCAAAGATGAACGCGCAATCTTCCGCCGGAATGTCGCGCAGCGAGATTTCCCCCGGCCCTTCGCCGATGGGCGGTTCGAGCACGCTGGCTTCCACCAGTTGGCTGGCGAACGCCGCCAACTCCAGAACCTCCTCCGCCGTCATCTCGTGTGCGGTGTCGCCTTCCGGCTCGACCGCCGCCGTCAGCAGCCGCGCCGGCAGCCGCCCCGCCACCACCCATTCGAGCGGCTCCGGCCGCGCCGCCAGGATGGTCGTTCCGCTCGGCAGCGTCAATCGCACAGCGCGCGCTCGCCGCTGCGCTTCGGCGGCCGCTTGCCAATCCCCTACGCTGGCAATGCCGTTCGATTTCTTTTCACTCATGGTCAAGGTCCTCATGCGTCGGATTTCACTTCTGTGCCTTGCAGTCTTCGGCCCTCCGCTTTCCTCGAACGTCACGCGAACGCCCGCGGCATGGCCTCCTCGTTACGTCTGCCGATAAATCTTTCCCACCTGATCGCCATCGGGCCGGGTCGGGTCGGCGAGGCCGGTCAGCTTCACCTTGTACGTGGTCTCCTTGGCGCGCTGGAACGGCAGTTGCACGGCCTCAGCCTGGTAAGCCTGGTAGAGCTGGCTCACCACGAATTTGCTCGGCGCGTTGCGACGCGGCGAAATCACCGCCACGGACATGCGCGGCACGGCCAAAATGCCGCCAAAGGCGATTTCCTCGTAATTCTGTTCGCCCGCCGGCAGCCCGGCGTCCGTGCCCGTGGCATAGGTGCCGTGGGTGATAAAGTTTTGCAGGTTGGCAAGGTCCGACTGCATCATCGTCAGCTCCAACGTTGCCGCCTCCGCCGTCATAATGACGTCCACCGGCCCGGCCACCTGATCGGCGCTCACTTCCTCGAGCTTAGGCGCCAATCCCACCGTGGCGGCGCCCGTCGTCGCCCCGGCAAAAACGTTGGAGCCGATTTCCGTCACCTGCCACGTCACGCTGCCGTCGGTGACCGTCGCGCCGAGCGTTGTCGGCCACGCGGGCGTCGCCGTCCCCGACGTTCCGGCCACCGTCACTTGCTCGATGTTCCCGTTCGCGTCAATGATCTGCTGCCCGAGCGCGTAGGCCGTCGAGGCGGCCCACGGCACCGCCACCGGCGTTCCCGTCGAATCAATCAGCAGCCGCTTGCCCGTCAGCGGCCGCACCACCTTCATCCACAGCATCCCCGGCCCTTGATGAATCTTCGTGACATCCACCGTTGCCATGCATCCTCCCGCGATTGATTCATTCCCTCATGGCGTCACGGGTTCGCTGTCTCGCTCACCCGATGACATGTTGAATCAATCGAACCCTCCCTCACTGCTCTTCCATCTCCACCACAAACTCGATTTGCGCCTGTCGGAGCGTCGCCCCACCGTGCCGCGTCGTCAACTCGCTCCAGCGGTGTTGGGTCACCCGCAGATCCAGCAGGTGACTGGTCGCGCTCAACCCCGTGGTCGTGCCGCTCGGCGCCGTCGAAAGCGCGATGGGCAGCGGAAGATAAAAATCCGACAGCGCCGCCGACGTCAGCACCATATCCACGGCCCGCACGTAATCCATCGTGTCTTCGGCCAGCCATTCCGGGTCCGTGCCAGGAACGAACAGCGTGCCGCTCATCTGGACGGTTTCCGCGCGCAGCCCGATATCCGCCTGCGGATCAAAAGCGATCTGCTGCGCCGCCACCACGATGGCCGGCGCGTTCTGCACCGCCGACGCTTCCTTATAAAACCCGACCAACGGCCCGAGCGCCCGGCTCGCCGGCCGCGTCGCGTTGACGATAGCCAGCGCCGCCTGCTGATCCCGCTGCAAAATGGCAATCAGTTGATCCACCAGCGGCCTTGCGAATTGTGCCTGATACTTGGGAATCATCTTTCACCCGCGCCGCGCGCGGCTTCGCGCCCCACCGCGCCGTCGCGCTTAATAAACGTCATTTTTGCGGAACGCCAAATTAAGGTTGTCTTCCGGATCGGTCGGGTCGGTTTCCTGTCCGGCGATGCCGCCGAATTCCGGATAAACGTCGCCCGTTCGCGCCAGGGTGACGAACAATTTGTCGTAGGCGCCCTGATTCAGCTCCGCCATCATGTTCTCGTAAGATTTGCGGAGCGTATTCGGATTGGCCCAGCCGGCCGCGGGCGCGCCCGGCCCCAGCATCGAAAGCAGCGCATCCCCCAGATCCGCCGCTGCGCCGATTTCATTCATCATGGAGAGCACGGCGTAGGCGGCGGGATTCACCGTTTCGAGCTCGCTCAAATCGTACCCGCGCGCCGTCGCCAGCGCCGTAATCCGCGCCGCCTGGTTGTCAATCCAACTTTGAATTTGAAGGTCGGGCGGGTTTTGATTCACCCCGCCCCGCTGAAATCCCGGATAATGCGCCGCCACCGCCTGCACCGTGGTAAACGCCATAATCCGCTCCTCCTTCCATGAAGCCTCGAAGGTCGAAAGGTCGCGCGCCCCTGGGCCACGCGCCCTTCGACCCTCCGCCGCTGTTTACGCCACCGCGCTCAGAAACAGATAAGCCGCTTGCGGCGCCACCAACTCCAAGTCGTAGTAGAGTTGTGTCTCCACCACGTCCGCCGTGCGCGATTCGTCGCGATACCGCTTCACCAAAAAGCCGTTCGTGTTGGCCCCGAACAGCCAGGTGAATTGATACCCCAGCGAAACGGTTCGCCGACCCGGTGCGGGCGGCTTGTACCACAGCAGGGCGTTGTTGCCCCAAACGTTCACGAAGTTATCCGGCTCGCCTTCCCCGGCCGTGTTCATGATGGCCGAGGCCACGTAGAAGTAGTCCACGTTGAACGCGGCCTTCAAATGATCCGGTTGCAGCACGCCCACTTGCGTGTACTTGAACCGGTCAATGATGGCCGGATGGTTGCGCAGCGCCGTAAACACCGGATAGCCCACCAGCAAAGCGTTCGGCACCAGCCCAATCTGCTGTTGGATAATCGGTTTCACTTCTTCCACCGTGGTCACCGGGTCGGGTGAGCTGGTGTCCGACCACTGATTGGTTCCCGAAAGCGTCGTGTTTTGGGTGATGTTGGCGGGGTTGCTGGCCAAGTTGGCCGCCAAAATCTCCCGTTGCAAGAACAGCAAGTCGGTCAACGTTTCCGTCGTGTCCACGTCCACGTCAATGGCCTGGGCGGCG
>JAKASC010000259.1 GCA_021828245.1 Acidobacteriota bacterium | reverse complement strand
CGGGTCCGTCGTGCCGGTCGTGTTGAACCATCCGAAGGTGGCCGCGTACTTGTTGCCGATGTGATAGGTGGCATCGAGCCGCTCGGTGTTCAGGTCGTGCGGCACCAGCGCCGCGCCGCCGGCGGCATAGGTCGCGTACAAGTGCGAATTCTCGTGAATATAGACTCCGTGCACAGAAATTAAGTCGTTGCGTTTCTTCAGCGGTAGGGTGTGTTCAAGTTGAAAATCGGCAGCGAGATCGGTGTAATCGTTGCGCGGCCCCACCACAGCGTTGGGCGTGGAAGCGACGTGCATGCCGAAAGTGCCCACCTCAAGATAATTGTTGCCCATCGTCTGCTGCCAGGCCAAGCGCCAATAGGGGGCAACGCCCTGAATGTTGACCCCAAAGCCCACGCCGGGATTGGGTTGCGGGCCGCCCAGGTGCTCCGAGCGATAACCCGTCACATCGCCGTACAGGTGATTGTTCCACATGGCGTAAGCGCCGAGGCCGGCGACATCTTGGGCAAGGCTGCCATCCACTAAAGCTGCCGCCATCGGCGATGGCGCGGAGTCAGGTGCCACCCAGGGAAAGCCCCAGGCTGGGGTGTCGTTCCACAGATCCTCCACCGTCGGATTGTTGTTGAAGGTAAGGCCATAGGTCACATTTTTCCCGCCAATGGTTTTCTGGTTGGCGTAACGGATGTCGGTGTTGTCCCAACTGAAATGATCGTCCTGGCCGCTGTACGTGACTTGAATGAATCCTCCCGCGTGCGGCGCCATGGCGCCGGCGAGGAACAGGCTGGCCGACTGCGGCAGTTCAAAGCTGCCGTTCTGTGTGCCCGGCTGCGGCTGATTAGTTGTCGTGTTGGAAATCTGGAAAAACGCCGAAAGGGGCAAAAACGAAAGCAGGCTGAGCTTCGCTTCTGCCTGACCTGCCGGAGCCGTAATTTCTTTTATACCCACCAGCGTGTAGCCATTGAGCTTGAAGAGACGGCCAAGCGGCGTCAACTCCGGGATCGTGGTGTGGCAGGAACTGCACGCCAGGCCCGTCTGCCGCGCAAAGCTGGGCACCCCATAGGCTCTCGGAAAAGCGTACAAGAGCAGAATGGCGCCGAACAGCAATACCTTCGTCTTCATAGAACTGACCTCCTGATATGAGCAGGATCAAGAAATCAAAAACCTGCTGAAAGCTAAATGCTCACCAACCCTTGGGACCGTTCGCCGGCGAAGCGATTTCATCCATCGAACCGTGTCGTCATCCTCGTCCCCAATGCCGTGGCATGACACGGGGCAGGCCTCACGGTCGCAATCAAGTGCTTTCCCGTCCAAGATTCTTGCCGGCCAGCGCCCGAATCCCCCGCCGCAGCTTGGCGAGGCGTCGGATGGGGCCGCCAGGCAGCCGGCGCATTTCGTCATAAAGCGGAAGAATCACGTCGAAGAACTCGAGCGCGTCCTTCATCCGTGCGGCGGTATAAAGATCCGGTGGATTGCCCGTCTCAGCCTCCACCAAACATTCGCGCAGCGCCGCGATGGTTGGGTCAATCTCCCGCCGTTTGCGCTCCTCGAGAATGATTCGGAACATTTCCCAAACGTCTTGAACCGCCTCGTAGTGCTGCCGCCGGTCGCCGCGAACGTGAACCGGTCGGATTAGCCCCCAACCTTCGAGTTCCCGAAGGCAGGCGCTGACATTGGAACGTGCCACGCCCAGCGTGGCTGCAATCTCCTCGGCATTCAGCGAGCCGCGCGAGAGGTAAAACAGGGCGTGCATCTGGGCTACAGACCGGTTGACGCCCCAGCGCGCTCCCATCTCGCCCCAGCACGAAATAAACTTTTCGGCAACCGGCGAAATTTCCATTTTAACAATTCATTCCGTTCAGACCGAACAAATCGTACGGACAGATGCCAAGATAATTTGGCGACACGGTCTTGTCTGTGACGCAGGTCACTAGGGGTGGTGACCGAGCGCACCCTGACCGCGACGTGGCGGCCACCCTCCAGCCTTACTCTTGCGATTCGAGCTTTGAGGTGAGAGCCCGGCGCGCACGACACCGAACAACGAAAAGCCTGGTTCACGCAAAGGCGCAAGTCACGCCAAGGACTTAGGTTAACGGTCGCAGGCGGCTCCAGCCTGGAATGATTCATCTTTTTGGCGACTCAGGACGCTATCGGGGGTACGGCTCTATTTGAGGCTATCGAGGTAAGCGATCAGGGCTTTCATATCTTGGGGATTCAGTTTGACCGGCGGCATGCCACCCGCGTTCATTTGGGGAAGGGGATGATGAAAAAGATGCTCAAGCTGAGCCGGAGAAAATTTGTTTCCGATGCCGATGAGGCGGGGTGCGATCGCCGTCCCCACGCCGCCCTGGCCGTGGCAGCCAAAGCACATGTGGGACTGAAAGATTGCTTTGCCTCGCGCAATCAGCGGGTTGGCACTCGCGGATGTCGCCGAGGGGGCCATATAAAGCGCGGAGTGGCTTGGGAGCGCGGCGCTGACGACCGGGGAAGCTGAAGGTGTGGGCAGGCCGAGGGCCTGCGGGACGAAAGGCT
>JAKASC010000258.1 GCA_021828245.1 Acidobacteriota bacterium | reverse complement strand
GATTTGATCATCATGGGTGTGCAAGGGCGCAACGCGCTCGACCTGGCGGTCTTTGGCTCAACAACACATCGAGTCATTCAGCTTGGCCCCTGTCCCGTCTTGGCAGTTCGCGTCCCCTGACCTTGGCGGGAAAGAAGCGGCCAGAGGAACTCCAGAACTCGGAACGAATGCCCGACGCACGTCTGAGATTTCCTATGCCCGCCAAATCCCATCGTGAGCTGATGGCTATGCTCGAACGAGAATTGAAATTTATCGAGGAGGGCGGTTACGCGCGTTCGGGTAGGCGCTCCTGGAGGCCTCCTTCGTTCTTCTTGGATTCGCCTCTGTGCCTGAACGGCAACCCTGCCCAACCTCCCCGTCCTTGTGCCGAATGTCATCTGATGGCTTTTGTTCCTCCGCAGCATTCGCACGAACCGATTCCCTGCCACTACATTCCCTTAACCCCGCAGGGCGATACCGTCCATTCCGTGGAGGGCTGGGCCGATCAGCAGGAGCTTGAGGAAAAGGTCAAACAATGGCTGAAAGAAACCATCCAAAAACTGGCGGAAGAGGCCAACCTTCCGCCCGCAAGCGAATCACCGAACGCCAAGGAGCGCCGATGAGAACAGATCCGAATAAATCGCTCCAGGAAATTGCCGCCGAAGTGCCGGGGGCGGTAGCGGTGCTGGAAAGTTGTGGGTTGGATTACTGCCAACCGGCTCGCCATCCGCTGGTTACGGTATGCGCCGAGCGTGGCCTGGCTCTTGAAGGCGTGCTGACGCGCCTGGAGGCTGCTGACCCCGGACCCGACCGAAGCCAGGTCTTTGGAGAATGGTCGGACCGCTCTCTTGCAGACCTTGTCGCCCATATCGTGCGCCGCCACCACACGCTGAGTTGGCGCGAATTAGGCCGCCTAACCGTGCTCTTTGAAGAAGCGGCGACGACAAAGAGTCGGCGACGCCGCGATTGGAAGCGCCTTCAGAAGGTCTTTACCGCCTTCCGTCAGAAGTTGGAACAGCAGATGAATTATGAGGAGCAGGTCCTCTTTCCCTACGTCGTGGCTCTCGAACAGGCTGCCCACGGAAGCGGCGCTTTCCCGAGCGCGCCTTTCCTCACCGTTCGCAGGCCCGTGCGCATGATTTTACTCGACCATGATGCCTCCACAAGATTGTTGCGCCGCATTCAAGCAGCCATGACCTGCTATCACTTCGAGAAAAGCCATGCGCAATACTGCCACGACCTGCGCTCCATCCTCGCGATGTTGCAGGATGACCTTGCGTCGCATTTCTTCCTTGAGAGCAACCTGTTGTTTCCCCGCGTCGTCAACCTGGAAAGCTCCGTGGCCGAATCGCTCCGTCCGCTCAATGAAAATTAGCCGGGCCTTGTTTTTGCCCCTCGTTGCCGTGCGCGCCTTCTTCACCAGAGGCCAGCCAAAAGGGAACCGGCCCGGGTTCCGCTTTTTTTACCAAGTGGGTCGGCATTTATCTAGTTGCTACCCAAAACAAGTGGCTCCCACTAAGTCGTTGAAAACGATGGTGCGAGAAATGGTCACCGAACCCAAAACGCTACAAATCCTTGCAATCCGTCGAGGGAGGGGTCTATACTATAACTGGCGACGCATCCGGTGGGCGAAAGCCCACTTTTTTGTTGGCGCGGACTGAGGTTGCCGACGTGGGGCTCACCCGTCGGCCTGGTGACGAGATACAGGAAAGCTTGAGCGGACGTCGTTGGCAAAATGGAGCCGAAACGATGGTCGTCGAAACCGAAAAGATTTGGGCGATGGCCGAACGGGTCGTGCTTTCCGAAGGGCTCGCGCTGATTGACGTGGAGATCAAAGGAGGGCGAGCGCATCCGCTGTTGCGAGTGACGATTGACAAGCCGGGTGGGGTCACGCACGACGACTGCCAGCGGGTGAGCGAGCAGATGAGCGCCCTGCTGGACGTGGAAGACCCATTTCCGGGAAGCTATCTATTGGAGGTTTCCTCGCCGGGGCTGGAACGAAAGCTCACGAAGCCGCTCGAGTTCAAGCATTTTGCCGGGCGTCGAGCGCGATTGGTGTTGCGCGAACCGGTCGAAGGACAGAAGGTTTTTGAGGGGCGGCTGGCGGGTTTTGAAGCGGGGCGAGTCCGTCTGAGCATGGAGAGCGACCGGCTGGCGGAGTTTGAGTTATCGCAGATTTCTAGAGCACAGCTTGTAGTGGAACGCTAGAGTCGCCAACCCCTCGGCTTGAGACGCACGTGCGAGCAACGAGCGGCGCAGAAGCCGCGCAATAACAGGGTGCGTTCGCGGTGACCGGAGGGCTCTCGAAAGGGCGGAGGTTAGTTCAGCGTGACAACGAGTTTGTTGTACCAGACGATTGACCAGTTAAGCCGCGAAAAGGGCATTGACCCGCAGATTATCATCGCGGCGGTTGAGGACGCCATGTTGGTGGCGACTCGGAAGTATTACAAGACCGCCGAAGAGCTGGAATCCCACTTCAATAAGGAAACCGGGGCGGTGGAAGTGTTCGCGGTGAAGAAAGTCGTGGAATCGGTTGCCGACCCCGACCACGA
>JAKASC010000030.1 GCA_021828245.1 Acidobacteriota bacterium | reverse complement strand
ATATCCTGCGGAAATTGGAGGAGAATCACGGCAACGTCAGCCGTACCGCTGAGGCTCTCGGTCTGGAGCGCACGCACCTTCATCGCAAAATGAAATCCCTCGGCATCTCGACCGCCGAATGAAGCCGTTCATCTCGCTGGGCGCATGGTTTCGCTGCCGTAACCGAGCTGAGCCAACAGCGCGTGGTCATTCCGCCAATTCGGTTCGACCTCGACGCGCAGTTGAAGAAAAACCTTGGGAGGGAAAATTTTCTCCAACTCGCACCGTGCCTCCGTACCGATCTGTTTAATCCGCATGCCGCCGGCTCCCACGAGAATGGGCTTCTGAGATTCCTTCTCCACCACGATGCGTGCTCGGATGCGCGTTAAACCGGGCCGCTCGTTGAATTCCTCCACCATGACGGCTGTCGCGTAGGGCAGCTCTTCCCGCGTGGCTTGGATGACCTTTTCACGAATCAACTCTCCCGCCAAAAAGCGCTCGGTTTGGTCAGTGTAGAGGTCGGCAGGAAAATAGCGCGGCCCCTCCGGCAACACCTTCGTGACGCAGTCCAAAACCGTTTCAAGCCCTTCTCCGCTCAGGGCTGAAATGGGAATCAGAGCTTCAAAAGAATAAAGCTTCGAATAACGGTCCATCAAGGGCAGCAAAGAGGTTTTTCGAATCCGATCTATCTTGTTCAACAAAAGCAGCGCCCGTGGGTGATATTCGGACAACAAGCTGATGGCAAACTGGTCGCCTTGCCCGAAACTCGCCGCAGCATCCACAATAAACAGCACCAAATCGCGGTCTTGCAGCGACTCCCGCACGCAGAGCATCATTTGTTCGTTCAGATGATGGAGTGGCCGGTGAATGCCGGGGGTATCCATGAAGACGATTTGCGCATGAGGGCGATTGACAATTCCTAGAATGCGGTTTCGAGTCGTTTGGGCGACCGGCGTGACGATGGCCACCTTGCTTCCGACCAACGCGTTGACCAGAGTGCTCTTCCCAGCGTTCGGGCGCCCGATAACGGCGACAAAGCCGGACTTAAACGGTGGGGCGGCTGACATGGGTAGGGCTCACCGTGGGGGTCGGGGTCTTCAAAATGAAGCGGACTTGCAAGATGGCCCGCTCGCTGACCTGCATCACCTCCACCGTAAAATCGCTCAGCTCCAATTTCTCTCCGACCTCCGGCATGTGGCCAAGCTTCGAAAGCATCCACCCCGCGACGGTTGAGTAATCACCGGGCTCAAAGGCAAGGTGAAGCTCCTCGGCGATTCGTCCGAGCTCTGCGTGGCCGGCCACGCGATAGGTCGTGGGGGACTCTCGGTGAAGGTCATGATCGTGGGGTTCCACCTCATCCCGAATCTCTCCCACCAGTTCCTCAACCAGATCCTCAATGGTCACCAAGCCGGAGACGCTGCCGTATTCATCCACGACGACTGCCAGTTGCGGAGTGATTTGTTGGAGTTCTTTGAGGAGGTCTGCGGCCGGCTTGGTTTCGGGCACAAAAAAGGCCGGTTGCACTAACGAGCGGAGCGTGGTCTGCGCCTGGCGCTCGGGCGGGAGTTCCATCAGGTCGCGCACGCTCACGATTCCTTCCACGTGGTCGAGGTCCCCCGCATAAACTACATAGCGCGTGTAGCGCCGCTCTCGAAACAAGGCGCGCAAGGCCTCAATCGGCGAATTGATGTCGAGGCTGGCGATTTCGGGCCGAGGCGTCATCACCTCGCGGACGGTCTTGCCCTTAAACTCCACCACCGATTGCAACAATTCGCCCTCTCCTTTCTCAATCAGCCCCACTTCTTCACCGGCTTGAATCAGTTCCTCAAGCCCTTCCTGCGGCTTGGTGGGGGAGGGATCGGAATCGTCGGCCGACTGCAGCAGGTGCGCGATGGTGCTCGAGACCACGACCGGAAAAGTGAGGGGTAGCGCCCAATAGACCGTTCGCCGAAGAACAGGCATCCATTGAGCCAAAAGGTTCTCAGGATCATCGTGTCGAGCCACCAGGATGAACGGAATCAGTTGATCGGCAATCATCACTGCCAGCAAACAAATCAGACAAGCGGTGCCGAGGTCCGACCCTAAATTCTTGGGGCGCTGCCATAGGAGGAAGCCTGTCGTTCCGACGGCGAAAAGCGCCATCACGGCACCGTGCAACGCGGAGATGGAAACTCCCACCCTTTCCCGGTCGGCTTGAACTTTGCTTCCCTCACCAACTCCGAAGAGCTTGGCCGCGCCTCGGGGCGAAAGCCTTCGCATCAGCAGTCTCAGGTAGGAAGCGATACTCCCGCAGGCCAACAGGGCCGCAAGAACCATCACCCACAGGACCGAACTTATCATGGTTAGGCTCCTCAAGCTCCGCGGAGCAACGACCTTGGGCGACGGTCGAGTTGGCGGCGTAGTTTCAACTCGAGCGAGGTCATCTCACCGTCATCCGTTTCGTGGTCGTAGCCGAGCAAGTGGAGCGTGCCGTGGAGCATCAGCCAGTTGATTTCTTGCTGCACCGCGTGGCCCTCGCGCCTCGCTTGGCGAAGCGCCGTCTCGCTTGAAATCACCACGTCGCCGAGAAAGTTCTTGAATTCTTGGTCGGCTGGATGACACGCAACCCCACCCCCATCGTCGCTTTGCCAAGCGAAGGCCAGCACGTCCGTCGGCCGGTGCTGGCCCCGATAGGTGGCATTGAGTTCCTGGATTTGTCGGTCGTCCACAAGACACACGTTCCAAACTTTATTCGCGAGGCCGAGGGTAGCCTTGATTCGCCTCAGATAGGCGCGGAGCGCCCGTAGGTTCACGGACACAGCCCTTTGCTGATTTAGAATCATCACTCCTGCCCGCGTGCGACGCGACCGAATCTCGATTCAAGGATGATAAGGCCCTGTTATTTGCCGACGGGCGTCTTGCGCTGGTTATCGGCCGATTTGGCCTGCTCAAACTCCTCGTAAGCTCGGATAATTCTTTGGACCAAATGATGACGCACCACGTCGCGCTCGTTGAAATAGACGACGCTGATGCCCGGTACTCGCCCGACAATCTCAATGGCTTCTGTCAAGCCGGAGCGTCGCCCTTCGGGCAAATCCACCTGCGTCACGTCTCCGGTTACAACAGCCTTGGAGTTAAATCCCAGCCGCGTCAAGAACATTTTCATCTGCTCGCTGGTCGTGTTCTGAGCTTCGTCCAAAATCACGAACGCATCATTGAGCGTGCGGCCACGCATGAAAGCAATCGGCGCAATTTCAATGGTTCCCTTTTCAATCAATCGCTCCGTCCGGTCGGGGTCTAGAACGTCATAGAGCGCGTCGTAAAGCGGGCGCAAGTACGGGTCCACTTTTTCCTGCAACGTTCCCGGAAGGAATCCCAGCCGCTCGCCCGCTTCCACCGCCGGCCGCGCCAGAATTATGCGGTTGACGGAGCGGGTGAGCAATGCGTCGGCAGCCATGGCCACCGCCAGATAGGTTTTGCCGGTTCCGGACGGCCCGATGCCGAACACCATGTCATGCCGTCGAATAGCGTCAATGTAAATATGTTGGTTCAGGCTTTTGGGCGCCACCGATTTTTTCCCGAAAGCCTTGGGGCGCCCGGCATCGGCAAATCCCTTCAGCGTCGCGGTGGGGTCCTGGCCAAGAATGCGCAGAAAGGCTTGCAGCTCTGCCGCGTCCACGCGGGTTCCCGACTCTACCAGTTCGGCATATTCCTCAACAATTCGCCGCGCGCGCCCCACGGCTTTCTCTTCGCCTTCCATTTCAAAGCCTTGATCGCCCAGGTGCGTTGAAACACCCAAAGATTCTTCGAATAACTTTAAGTTGGAATCGAAAGCCCCAAAAAATTCCTCGATCCCTTTTGTAATTTTGACACTGGCCTTCATAGACGTGGCCGTCCGGCTCGCCTCCCAATTAAATTATCTTCTTGGTGACGCCCAGCGTACGGAAATAGCAGGATTCACGATGTTGGTGGCACTCTTCGCCTTGAGGAAACCGCACCAGAGCTAGGATAAACTACTTCACCCGCGTCGTCAACGGTCATTCCTGGCGGGGTTGAAAGCCTTCACCGACCGAGGATGAGGCTCGAGACGAATTCCCTACCCCATTGGTCCGGGGGTGCGAAGTCGCTGACTTCCTTTGCGCTGGCCATCTCGCGTCGGCTTATGTTCTTACGATTTCACAAACAAGCTTGGTGAATATTTGACCGGCTTCGCCGCCGACCAGGTGGCAAAGATTAACCGGGCAGGTCAAGCAGAATCAGTTCCGCATCGGACGCAGCTTGGACCGTTAACTTCGCCTCTTCAGTCACTCGCGCCTGATCGCCAGCGTCGAGGCGAATTCCATTGAGCAAGGCGCTTCCCGAAATGATAAAAAAGTAGGCTTTACGCCGGGGCTCGCTCCGGTGGCTCAAAAGTTGGCTTGACTTGAGCGACGAGATGTAAATTTGCGCTTCCTGATCAATCATCAATGTTCCCGGCAAAGACCCCGAGGAAACCACGGGCAACCACTTGCCCTGCCGCATGGCGACAGTGAATTGCTGTTGTTCCCAACGAGGTTTTCGGCCGTTCACTCGCGGCAGGATCCACATTTGCAGCAAATGGACGGGTCGTTCTTGGGAGTGGTTATATTCCGCATGAACAATGCCAGTTCCAGCGGACATCACCTGGACCTCTCCCGCCCGAACCACTCCGGTATGTCCCATATCGTCTCGATGCTCGAGTTCTCCTTCTATAACGTAAGTGATAATCTCCATGTCACGGTGGGGGTGAAAGCCAAAGCCTTTGCCGGGCTGAATCACATCGTCATTAAAGACACGCAGCGGCCCCCAGTTCATGTTGTCGGGATCGTAGTATTCATCGAAGGAAAAATGCCACCGTGTATCGAGCCAGCCGCGGTTGGCGTGGTAGCGCTCATCGGACTTGACGACCTGAATCATGTTCAGTCCCCCCTGTTAGGTATAGTCTTTTGATGCGGGAGGAAACTTTTCGTTCCGTCGGGCGCCCAATTCACGGAATTATTGCGAAGGGTTAATCTTGACCCAGAAGGGCTGATTGCGCTTGAGGTCCTCAATCTCGACGGCGCGAGAGGTAATCATCACGACTTGGTAGCGGCCTTCGAGGACACTCCCTTGCCGCACAAAGCGAACGTGCAGCCTATCCGCCACGATGGCCTCGACATGAGACCCCTCCATTAAAACGTAGCCAAGGTAGGAAAGGTTTGCCGGCGGTGTGAAGGGTGCGGCGGCCGAGGCAACCGCTCCCACCGCGGGAGGCATTCTTTGCGCCAGGGCGCGGTAACGCTGCGCGCCGACGGTTGGGTTGAAATAGGCAAATGGATTCCGAATCGGCCGCGGAATAAATTCCCGAGGGGTTAGATCAATCCGGACGCCGGGAGTGTGCGGACGGACACGGAACGCCGGCCACCCCGTCAGGTCCGCTACCACCCGGACGATGGCCGGCGCAGGGCTTTTCCACTGCCCCACACGAACCTGGCGGAGCACCGGGGAATCCACCGGGTAGGCGTAACGCAGCCACCCTCGCTGAGCGTTGCGCAGGTCCACCACGAGCCTCGGCGGACTTTCGAGTTGGAAATAGTGATAAGGAATGCGGCGCGTCGTCGCCACATCCACCCGTGTGTTTCCGTTTCGGTGGGTGCGGATGGCAATCTTCGAGACAGTGGCCAAGGGAATCGGACGGTTTGGCCTTCGGGCCAGATATAGTTGGCTCACATTGGAGGGAGCGTGGTCAGGGACCGGCTCGATTGGAATAACAGCCTGCGCTCGCTCGCCAGCCGGACGGGCTGGCGGTTGGCGCACCCGTGCCGGTTTCGTTGCCACCCGCTGCAAATAACTGCTCATCCGCGGTAGTGCGTTCTCCGCCACCCGGCTAGGCTCGAGCTTCGGCCGGAAATTGCGTCCTGGAGACTTGAAAATCCGTTGCGGAAGGTGATCCATGCGCGGTCCGGTAGCGTTCTGGGGTCGCTCCGGCAGATATTTCTCCAAGCTTGATTCCCTGTCGAGTTTCTCGCCTGCAAGCGTAATGCGGACGCCCGATGGCCAGCGAGCTACCTGAAATGCAGGCTGACCGCGCAAATCGGCTACGACGCGGACGATGGAAGGCTCACCCGCCTTCCACTGTCCCACCCGAACCCTTTTCAGTAGCCTCGAATGTGCTGGAAATACTTGCCGGCTCACGCCTTCGCGCGCGCCATCGAAATCCACCACCAGCCGCGCTGGGTCTGAGAGCCGAAAATAATGGTACGGTACCAATCGTGTGGTCGTTACCTTCACGCGAATTTCGCCCTTGTGGCCGGGCTCGATGGCAATCGCTGAGACGACCGCCAAGGGAATCGGCTGGGCCTTCCGGCTTGCCGACTGCGGGCGGGGTCCAGCGCCCCTGACACGCGCCGTCCGACAGGGGGAAGTAGCCACAGCCTGACCCCAAATGCTGGTTGCCGTCATTACCGCCACGGCCAGCGCCAAACCGCCTGTCCAAGCTCTGAATGCGCTTCGTCTCATCGGGTTTCTTGCAGCCGTTTTCCGTCCACTATGGCTCGGCCGAACTGCCCGAACCAGTCATGCCGGACGGCGCCGCCAGGGTAACGAAATTTCGGGTCGGTGGCGCGGTTAGCCTCAAAACGAAGACCCTCGGCGCTCCGCCCCTGATCGCATCAAACATTTCGACCCGCCGTTCGCGCATGGATCGAACGCTCGAATACTTTCCGGCCGCGAAAGCGGCCCGGCAGCTGCGCAACGCTCCTCATCGGTACAGAAACATGTCCAAAATCCGATTGGCTGTATCAATGATGAGAGCGCGATCACCCAGGATGACCCGTCGGCAACCGCAACCCGCGGGAAGCGGAGGCAACTCGCGCGCGAGGGCGGGGGGAAATGGCTCAAGCCGCTTCTGAAGGCCAGGAGGCAGCGTGCCATACTTTTCCAGATGTCGCTCAAGTCCGGGGGGAAGGTTCCCGCCGCGCTTCGCCAAGCCCGGCGGCAGATTGGAACCCGCATTGCGGAAATAGCGCCGGATGAGGTATTGCTCGTGGGATGAAAACGCCGCGCGAAGTCTTCGGCCGCCGCGGCCGTGTTCCGGCGGACCCCCACGCTCGTGGCCGCGACCTTGGCCATGTTCGTTGCTGCGCCCCTCCCCATTCCCTCTGCCATGCAGGTTGCCGCGTCCTTGGCCCGGCTCGAGCGCCTCGGCGTCAAGAGCATTGAGGGCCGGGCCGGCGGTGGCTGAGGCCTCATTTCTGGCGGCAAGATACGGGAGGGCCAGGCCAACCGTAACCCGCTGCCCATTTCCCAAATTCGCTGTGGCGGCGCGGGTGGCTGTGTTTTGAACCGCCCCGACGCTCACGCCCACGGCGGCGATTAGAAACAACCCCAAAACCCCAACGTGCTTCATAAACCCTCCTTCAGGTCAATTCCGCCCTTGAGCTTCACCGAGCGGCCTTTCGGGCGATTTCGGATTGAACCCAACCTTGATGGAGGCAGTATAACCCATCCGGTCGGCAACATGAAATCTCCGTTCAGTTCATCCGGCTGCCCGGTACGTCGCTTGATGATAGTGATCGGATCTGAACGCCACTCAGAGCCAGCCGTGTGCACACCTTTCGGGACTACGCTCATGCCCAGGAAGGAAGCCCTTACTTTTCAGCGATCCGTCTATTGCGAACATTCCCGCACGCTCGAAGCTGAAATTGGATTCATGCTAGACTCGTGGGCGGAGACAGCAAAGGATCCGCGCGCAAGACTGGCTTGAGCCAGCGGACACCAGCTTGGCCACCGCGCAGGATTCGACGGACTTCACGGCGCCGAACCTCTTGAAACTTTGAAGAATGGAAACGCCTCCGGACATAACGACGCTTAGAGTGCGACCTTACGATCCAACGGGCCGACTGGTTCGTCTGGCGATGCTCGGCTTTGCCTTTTTGTTGCCGTTTCTAAGCTGGGGCCAAGCCATGGGCATCGTGCTGCTGGCGCTATTGTTCAACGCTTACCTTTTGCCGGAGTTCGCGGCTGCGAAGGGTTCGCCTGAGCCGGACAGCACTTGGACCGCGCGGTTGGGGACCCGCGAGGCGCTTTACACAGTTTCGCTCCTTTTAGTCCTACTGATTTTCCGCCACATAGAGATGGTGGTGGCCGCAGTATGGGGCATTTTGGCGGCCGGGAACTTTGCGGCGGAAACTGTCGGCTCCGCGTGGAGCGAACCCGCGCTACCGTGGAATTCTGAAAAAACGTTGGCGGCCGGGGCGAGTTTCACCGTGGCCGGGACCGCCGCTGCCTATGTGCTTTCGCGGTGGGTTGCGCCGACCGTGCCCGCCGACCGCACATTTTTTATTTGCTTGGCAACCGCCGTCGTGGGTGCGCTGGCTTCAACCGCGCCGTTCCGCCTCGACGACCATCTGACGGTGGCGCTCGTGGCGAGCGGATTTATGTTCTGCGCTCTCTACATGCACCAGAGCGCGCTCGACAGCAATGCGCCCTATCTTGGGGTGCGAATCGTTCTGGCCTTGCTCGTGAACGCCCTCGTCGCGCTTTTAGCTTGGGTGCTCCACTTGGCCACACGGTCCGGCGCACTCGCCGGGTTCGTGCTCGGCGTGGCCATTTACATGGGATACGGGTGGAAGAGTTTCTTGATTCTCCTGGGGTTTGTTGCGCTGGCTTCCGTGGCGACGCGGCTGGGCTACGGGAAGAAAGCCAGCCGCGGCATCGCCGAGAGGCAAGGCGGCGCCCGAAGCTGGCGCGAAGCCGGAGCCAATTTGCTGGCCGCGGCTTTCTTCTCAATTCTTGTCATCACCACACACCGCGAGGCGGCGTTTTTGGCTGCGCTGGTCGCCGCGCTCGCCGAGGCGGCCGGGGATACCGTGTCGAGCGAAATCGGCAAATGGCTTTCCGAGCAAGCTTATCTTCTGACGACGCTTGAACCTGTTCCGGCGGGAGAAGATGGCGGAATTTCCTTTCCCGGAAGCTTGGCGGGCGTGGGCGCCTCAGTCGTTATTGCAGCCCTCAGCGTGGTTGTGGGGCTGTGCCGGCCGGGCGTGGCGGCGTGGGTGCTGGCAGCAGCGGTGGCCGGCAATTTGCTCGACAGTCTGCTCGGCGCAACCCTCGAACGGCGTGGTTGGCTGAACAATGGCGCGGTGAATCTCGCCGGAACCAGCTTCGCGGGCGCCCTCACATTGGCGGTGATGCTGCGCTAAAGCGATTGGCTCTCACCAGCAAATTCATGGGCGCTTTTTCCCATATGAGCACGCGGGCCGGCCCCAAAACGCGCAGGTGTAAAATGAATGGACATTGGCGCTTCTTCACGGGGCCTGCAAGAATTTTCTTGAGAGGAGGGGCTTTGAACTCACGGATGAGACGAAGTTTTTTCGTTTCACTCGCGCTGCTCTTGCAAGGAGCGGGATGGGCTGCATTCGGCTCGGTTCCAGCCAGGACGCCACCGCATAACGAGGAAGCTCAAATTGAAGCGCTCAAAAGACGTGTGGCGAAACAAGAGGAGCGAATTCGCAAGCTCGAAGCCGAGGTCCGGGCGCTGATGGCCGCTCAAAAGCCCTCAACAGCGGTCAGCGACGAGAGAGCAACGCCGCGCAGCCCTTCTACAACCCCACAGCCATCGCCCCCAACCAAGCAAGCGGCCATACCTTCAACTCGTAGGAGGGTTCGCCTTCATCCCAGGCCCAACGAAAGCCGTCCCCTGGCAGCGGCTCTGCCCGTGAAGTTTGGCGGCGATGTTTACCTTTACCAATACGTGCCGACGGGCGTGCCGGGTGCTCAGCCGAGGTTTGAGCTCTACGCTTTCTCAGCGCTGGTGAACGGACAACACGGCCCGTGGGGCTTCCATGCCGATTATCGCTTGCGGACCACCAAGCTCCGTAGCTACTACCCAGGCAACACCTGGTTGCAGGAAGGCTACGTGAGCTATGCCACGCGGCTAGGGGAAATTCGGGTTGGAGATTTTTACCGGCGTGTCGGCTTGAACTGGGACGGCTCGTTCTTTGGGAATATCGAGTATTTCGACGGCCTGATGCTGGACCCGGAGTTTGGCGTGGGATTTGAAGGCTCGCACCCGCTCCGCGGTCAACTGGGCGCGGAGTATTCGCTCCAATATTTCTCGACGGATTCAGGAGTTAACGGATCGCTGCCAGGCCGGGATTTCGTTTCCGAGCCCGGCGCGCACGCCAAGAACGATGTAACGATGCGTTTTGCCCCCGTATGGAACTTTGGCCGTCGGGCTTCCTTCACGCTGGGCGGCTCCTTCGCTCGCGGCGCGATTGACCGGGCGGGTGGGCCCAACAACCAGCGTACCCAGGAAGCCCTGGATGCGACGCTTCGGGTCGGGCCGTGGCTTGCCTACGGTGAGGTGCTGCGGCAAACGGTGAGTGGCGTCATCGTCTTGCCGCCTCAAGACGCAACGTACACCCTCGCGGGCACGCGCTGGAGGCGCGGACGCTTCCAGCCACGTTTCAACTTCAGCCAAGGAGACTACCACGGGGTGGATGGGCGGCGCGAATTCATCCTTCAACCCGGCATCACCGTCGAATTGGCGGATGGTTTCTCCTTCATTTACGAATATGATTTCTGGAGGTCGGTATCATCCTCCGAACGCCGGACCCTGGACCGTAGCTTGAATTTCGTGTTGCACTATCACTTTTGAGCCGATGCCAACGCTAAGTTTCTCCCAAGAATCCGTTGCACCTCTCAGCGTAGGCAAGCGCCTGGATCGGTTGCCCTGGACCCGCTTTCATACCCGGGTGACGCTCGCGCTCGGTGTCGGCTGGCTTCTGGACGCTTTGGAAGTGAACATCATCGGTAACGTCCTGGGGGTGCTGAAAAGTCTGTGGCATCTGACGAATTTCCAGGCTTCGGCTCTTGTGGCCGTGTGGCTCATCGGAATCATGCTGGGCGCGCTGGTCTTCGGCTATCTCGCTGATCGGTTTGGAAGGCGTCGGCTCTTTATCCTGACGCTGGCCCTTTACTCGACGTTCACGGTAATTTCCGCGCTTTCGCCGGGGTATTGGTTTTTTCTGGTCTTTCGGTTTCTGACCGCGATCGGGGTCGGGGCGGAGTACTCGGCCATTAATGCCGCCATCGGCGAGCTGATTCCGGCGCGCTATCGCGGCCGTGCCAACGCCATCGTGATGAACTTCTGGCCGCTCGGAGCGATCCTGGCGGCGGTGCTCAGTTTGTTTTTCATCAATCTGCTCCCGCCTGCCGTAGGTTGGCGGTTCGCCTTCGCTCTGGGCGCGGTCATCGCCGTGTTCACCATTTGGGCGCGGAAGATTCTGCCCGAGTCGCCCCGCTGGTTGGTGGGACGCGGACGAACGAAGGAAGCGGAGGCAATCCTCAGCCAAATGGAAGCCGGAAGTGCGCGCTTTGGTTCAACCCCGCCCACCGGCCCCGAGCCCCTCCCGCCAGTGTCCGGCTTTTTCCGCCAACTCTCTCAGTTAGTGCACGAGCATCCCTGGCGGTTGGCCCTCGGCTCGCTGCTCGATTTTAGCGAGGCCGCCGGCTATTACGGCATCTTCGCCTTCCTGCCGCTCATCGTGCTGCCCCGTGTTAACATTTCAGAAGCGCAAACGCCGTGGTTCTTTCTGGTCGGCAACGTGGGCGCGGTAGCCGGCGGAGCGCTCGCGGCCGTCACGCTTGATTCAGCAGGACGCAAAGCGACGGTGACCGGATTTTATCTGGTGGCGGCGGTTTCCATGTTGGCGATGGGCTGGGCCACGCTGGCTGCGCGTTCTGGGTGGGTGATGGCGGCATTTATCGGGGTTAATTTCTGCGCGACGGGGAGCTGGGTTTCCGCTTATCCGACGTTTTCGGAAATTTTTCCGACGCCTCTCCGCTCGACGGGGATCGGATTTTCCGTGGCGTTTGGGCGGATCGGTGCCGCGATGGCCCCGCTGGTTTTGGTGGCGATCGCCGAACATGCTTCAGTCATGGCCTCCTTCGGCCTTTTGGCGGGATTTTATATCCTCGGAGCGCTGGTCATGGTGCCGTGGATCCTATGGGGGCCGGAAGGCCGCGGTCAGACGCTTGAGGCTCTCAGCAAATGAAATTTCCCTCCGCAGAACTGGTTCATCTGGACAACCTGTGGTTCCAGGTCACGGGCACGCTCTGCAACCTCGCCTGCACGCATTGCTTCAATCGCAGCGGCCCGCAGGCACGCTCCTTTGGTTTCCTGACGCTCGCGCAAGTCCAGGAGGAGCTCGAAACTGCCATGCAGGCAGGGGTGAAGGAAATTTTCTTCACCGGCGGCGAACCCTTTCTCCACCCCCAGCTTCCGGAAATGCTGGAACTGTCGCTGGCCGTAGCGCCCACCACCGTGTTGACCAACGGCATGTTGATTACGAACCGCCTGGCCGATCGCCTGGCGGAAATGGAAAGAAAAGCTCGGTATTCCTTGGAAATCCGCGTCAGTTTGGACGGCTGGACGGAGGCATCCAATGATGCCCTTCGTGGCCGCGGCGTCTTCAAGCAGGTGCTGGCCGCCATTGAGCGGCTTTGCCAACGAGGTCTTTTGCCGCTGGTGACCGTGGTGCGCACCTGGGACGAAAGAGAGGATGGGGCAGCGCTCGAGAGCTTTGGAAGTGTGCTGAAGTCCGCCGGCTACACGCGCCCGCGCATCAAGCTCCTGCCGGCGCTACCGCTCGGAAGAGAGCTTGAGCGCTCGCCCCAATCGGGCGCGAACAGCAGCTTGCTCAGCGAAGAGATGCTTGAAGGGTTTGACCGCGATTTGCTGATGTGCTCCAACTCGCGTCTGGTCACGGATCGAGGAGTGTGGGTTTGTCCATTGCTGATCGAGATGCCCGCTGCGCGTCTCGGCGCTCGGCTCCAAGATGCCGCGCCCACTTATGAACTGAAGCATCCCGCCTGCCTGAGCTGTTACCACTACGGCACGATTTGTGGCAACGTCAGCGCGCTGATCGAAGGGCCGGCGGAGCTTAAAAGACCATGACCCGGCTGGCACTGCTAGGCGGCATTTACAGCAATTATCGCGCCCTTGAAACGGCGCTCCGCATGATCGAGCAACGCGGCGCCGACGGCATCTACTGCCTGGGGGATTTGGGCGCGTTCGGGCCTTATCCCGACCGCGTTTATCCGCTCTTGCGTTCCTGTGGCGTTGAATGCATTCAAGGCAACTACGATAACTCGCTGGCGGGGGGCTTGGCCGATTGCCAATGCGGCTATACCGATCCCCGCGACAATTATTTCGCTCGACTCAGCTATGCCTACACCTTTGAGAACACTTCGGCGGAGAACAAGGCGTGGCTTGCCAGTCTGCCCATGACGCGGCGTCTGGAGGTGGAGGGATGGCGCATTCTGCTCTGCCACGGCTCGCCCCGCAAGCTGAACGAGTTTCTTTGGGAATCCACAACCTCTGACGCCTTTCTCGAATATCTGCTTCGGCTGGCCGATGCCGACATCGTGGCGGTGACGCACACGGGCATCAAGTGGCACCGACGGCTGAGCGCAGGCCGCCAATTCATCAATGTCGGCGTTCTGGGTCGCCCGGAGAATAATGGCTTAACCCACGTGGTCTATGCCGAGCTTTCGCTCGAGCGGGACACAGCCAAAGTGGAGTTCGTACCGGTAGAATATGATTTTCGGGCGCTTGCCGCGGACATGGTGGAGGAAAAGTTGCCGCCGGAGTTCATTGAGACCATTTTGACCGGCTGGTGGACGACCTGTCTCGAAATTCTTCCGCACAAAGAGCGGGCGCGCGGTCGGTTTTGAGCACGAGATTGCGGTTTACACTTTCTCCGCCGCCTCGTAAAATAAATGCGTGAGGCCTTGGCGGGTACCCGCACCGCCGATGCGGCTGATGACCGAAATCCTGGCGATTTATCCCGGGTCGTTTGATCCCATCACCAACGGCCACCTCGACCTGATCGAGCGCAGCAGCCGCATCTTTGAGGGGCTGACGGTGGCCTTGCTGATTAACCCGGAAAAGCAACCGCTGTTCAGCCTGGAGGAGCGGATCGAGATGGCGCGCGAGCTGACGCGCGGCCTGGCCAACGTTTCCGTGGATGCTTTTACCGGACTGCTGGTGGATTACGCGACGCAACGCGGCGCCAAAGTCATTGTCCGTGGCGTCCGAGCCTTCTCGGATTACGAATACGAATTCCAAATGGCCCTGATGAACCGCAAGCTGGCCCCAGCCTTGGAGACGATCTTCTTGATGCCGGCGGAAAACTGCACTTACGTCAGCTCCCGGCTGGTGAAAGAAATTGTCCGGCACGGCGGCAACGTGCGCGGACTGGTTCCCCCGCTGGTCGAGGAACGTTTGCGGCAAAAGGTTTTGGCAACCCATTGAAGAGGCGATGAGCAATGCAATTTTCTGAGCGCATTTCAAGAATTTCCGTTTCATCCACGGCGGCGGTCGTCCAAAAGGCGGAAAAGCTCCGAGCGAGCGGCACGGATTTGGTGGATTTTGGCGCGGGAGAGCCCGACTTCCCAACCCCCGAAAGGATTAAGCAGGCCGCCATCGAGGCCCTGAGCCGCAACTTCACCAAATACACGGCCACGGGAGGAATCGCCGAGTTACGGCGCGCGGTCGTCGAGCGCCACGCCAAAGACTTTGGCTCCGCCTATGCCCCCGAAGAATGTCTGATCACCGTGGGCGGCAAGCAGGCCA
>JAKASC010000029.1 GCA_021828245.1 Acidobacteriota bacterium | reverse complement strand
ATAACTGCCCTATCGTCATCTCGCCGAGCGTGTTATATTCGGCGTGTTGGCGGGCCTGTAGCTCAGGTGGATAGAGCATCTGCCTTCTAAGCAGAGGGTCGGGAGTTCGAGTCTCCCCAGGCCCGCGTTTTTTGCGGCCCTTGTCGCGCTGAGGTGCGCGTCCCCGGCGGTTTTTGTAGCGATGAGGTGCGCGCTTTTTGCGCTCCTCAGCGGCTCTTCCGGCTCAAACGCCGCAAAGGAAGCCAAACGGCGGCTACTTTTGCGCCACCGCACTCATATCTAGTGAATGCCATGCGGACGTTGGCCGCTCCGTACACTCTGAACCCCCGCCCGTCAAAACCGCATAATGTTAAACACTTAATCATAGCGTCGTCAGGCCCTTGGTTCCAAAACGGCCGATGCGCGACGAGCGCGGCCGAAACTTCATGGTCACCTTAGCCTTAACGATGTTCGACCCAGAATTGGCGGCGCCAGCAACGGGCTATCGGTTGCTTCCCCTGATCTCGCTCACCGGTAAGGCGATCACCCACCCGTAAATGTTGGAGACATAAAGCGTCCCACCCACGATGACGGGCGAAGACGAGGCGAAAGCGCCTCCGATATGCTTCACATTGAGTATTTTGCCGTCCGAGGTTCGGATCGCCGCGATATCCCCTGCGCGGTAAGGAACATAGGCTACACCATCCTTGACCGCAGCGCCGGCGCGAATCTGACTGCCCAGGTGCACTTTCCAAAGCTCCCGACCGCTTTTCAGGTCGAATGCGTAATAGTTCCCTGTCACCGGGCTGCCCTCATAAACTACACCTCCCGTGATCATGGGCGTAGCAGTTTTCATTGCCGGGGGCGCGGGGCCATTGCCCAGGCGATGCTGCCACACAATTTTTCCCGTGCGGGCATCCATTGCAAGGATGACGTTTGCCACAGGAGCTTTCGGATCGCCGGATTGCACCGTCGCCTCCTGTACGACCATGCCATTGGCGAAGGCCGGTGTACAGTCACTCATTCCCGTAGCTACAAGGTGGGGAAGAGACATCTTCCACACGATTCTTCCCGTTTTCTGGTCCAGAGCGTAAAAGTAGTTCGGATAGGTTCCGCCCAGAAATATAAGCCCCACGCCGGCCACCGGAGAAGACATGCTAACAAAGGATTGAATATCAGATTTCCAGATCAGCTTACCGGTCCGGGAGTCTAATTTATACACGTGTCCATCGCCGCTCCCGACATAGAGGAAACCATCCACATCTACCGGCGTGGGCATCACTTCACCCGGTGTATGATATGCCCATAATTCCTTGCCCGTTTTGCGGTCCAATGCGTAGATCGCGTTCAAGCCTGGCCCACGGGTAACCCGCTTCCCCTCCACGTAAAGCATCGTGTTCGCGTAGTTAAAATAGGCGCTGCCCGTCGATACGAAAACACGATCTCCCTCCACGAGCGGGTTGCTCATGTTCATGTTCCAGCCGTAATGTGCCCAAATTAGCTTCCCGGTAACTGCATTGAGTGCATAGGTATACCCATTGTCATCACCTGCATAGATCACCCCCTGGACAGCCGAGACGCCCACCGGTATGCCAATCGTATACGCGGTCGTCTTAAAATTATCCCCAAGGGGCGGGCCATCCAGCGGTATGGCTCCCGCGCCTGCAAAAGCCCACCGAACACCCGCCTGTAAAGGGGATGGAGCATTGTCGGCTACAGGAAAGACGGCATTACGGCCCGGGCTTGAGCCGTAGGTCGTCCAGGTCTCGGGGAAATATTTGGCCAAACTGCCTGCTGGAAGGTTTTCAGGAAAGTACTGGTTAGGAAACTCTTGGGTTACGGCGCTGCTTGAATGCAACTGCTCGGCGATCGAATGCGATGTTAACCCCACAGCGATGACCAGCGTCACCGAGGTCAAAACAGCGGCTTTTAGGGCTTGGCTACCGATTCTCACCCGCTCGTATCTTACTGATCCTTTGCTTCTCATTGAGATCGCCCTTTCCTCCTTCTTACGCCTCAGTGGTCACCTCAAAACTGATTAGCCGGAATTTCCTTTTTGGCTTTCCGGCAGTTAAAAATATACACCGGTTTGCGTCCTACTGGACCCAATTGTTTTTCCGGCGGGTTCATCGGCTCCGAGCCGCCGTTCCAGAAGTCCTCGAAACCCTCTGCCACCCGTGCTGGAACCGGATTTTCCAGACATCATTACATGCGGGGGCTCTTGGGGGTCAACTTCTCTGTTGTCACGGCGAGTTGCTCTATCCGGCCGGTACCGGCAACTCTCCCATCCGCCCCACCATCGCTCCGAACAGCCGTCGTGTCAGATGGCTTTCCGCCAGGAGCAACCAGTAGTACCGAGCGTGCTTGACCAATCGGCCGCCGGTTTTCACCAACCGCTGTTGCAGGCTGGTCAAGGACCAGTTCCCGATTCTCCGCGGCAGAACCAGTCGCCGCCACAGGTTGCCCAGATTGTAGGCCATGATGCTGAGCCAGAGCCGTACCTCATTCGATCGGAACTTGTGGCAGCTGAGGCGCGTCATCTTCACGGCCAGCTTGCCCTCCTTGATCCACTGCTCGGCTGCCCCGCGCTTGTTGTAGAACCGCACCACCGCCCGGTTGGGCAGGGTCAGGTTGGTCACGATGAATCCGACTCGCGGGAACAGCTCCCCCGGATGATGCTCCACCTTCGCTACCACCCGCCGCTCTGTCTTCCAACTCTCGGCTTGGTAAAGAAAACTCTTGTACCGGACCACTGGCTTGTAGCTTGGTCTCCCCACCGGCCGCCTCAGCAACTCGGCGATACCGCGCTCCAGGCGGTCGTTGGACGGGATACGAATGGCGTATTGGACGCCCCGCTCCTCCAGCGCTTCGTAGATCTCCGGCTTAGCGAAAGCGGCATCGGCCCGGAAGACGACTTCCTTACCCAGCTTTTGTTGCCGCTCGATCTCCGGCAGCAGCAGTTCTTCCCAATCGTCGGCGCTGTGCACGTTGCCGGGCCGCAGCTTCGCCGCCAGACAGTCACCCTCCCGATTGAACAACAACAGCGGGTGATAGCAGGTGGATTCAAAGTGCCCGTTGTAGGCGCTCTGCTCCTGCCTGCCGTACACGGGGACCTCGGTGGAATCCATGTCCAGGACCGCCCGATAGCCTGAATCCATCGCTTCCGCCTTTCCGATAAGCGCCCGGTTGAGTCTTGCCAGGCCCGCAAAGTTCTGCTCTTCGCTCAGCATCTCCGTCTCGAAGCTCTGCAATCGGGAGGTCAAGGCCGCGCCCCGTTCCCAAATCTTCTCCGAACCAATCAGCCGGAAGGTCGGGTCCTGAGACAGTCTCTCCGCATCGTTCAGGTCTTCGTAGCCAGCCAGGCGGCTATAGACCGATTGCCGCAGCAAGTCGGTGAAAGAGAACTGCGTGTTTTTCCCACGGCGTGAATCCGTCAAATACTGGGGGATCAATTCTCCAAACCCGAGTTGCTCGTCAAGTTCGCGCACCAGGATCAAACCGCCGTCGGAGGTGACGCGCGAACCTTGGAAATCGACCTTGAGCGAACCGTTGAAGGAGAGCTGAAAGGGCTGGTTTTGTGTCTCACCCACTGGGTTTTCACCTCCGAAGCTTCATCATTGCTTTCGCACCCGCATGAATATTGATGATGACAAACATCAAAAGGTTAACTCTCGGCATTCAAATCGGAAATGCAGGATAAAGGTCGCCGTGAAATTTGTTGGTGCCCGATTTCACGGCGGCGTCAAACGCTCCGCCGTTCATCCAGCCATATTCCGCCCCACCGGCAATGTTGACCTGAAGTTCCTGCACCGCGTCCTGGCTGGGCGCCAGGCGGCTGGCTCCTTGAATGCTTACAGGTGACCCGTTAATGTAGTAGGCGTTGTTGCCTCCGGGTGCGCCATCCGCCGAGTAACTCGGAATCCCTCCGCGCAGCGTTGAGTTCTCCTCGATTCCGTTATTCACATCCCGGACCCCTTGCACAAAGAGGAATTCATCGAATGGATTTTGCCAGTTGGTGGGCAAGTTCTCGACCTTGTCCTGGTCCACTACGCCCCCGTTCGATGCCGTTGTCGTGTTGAGCAGGCTGGGCGCTGCCGTCACGGTTATCTTCTGATGAGTTGAACCCACGGCGAGCGTCACGTTCAGAGTCAGCTTCTGCCCGGATTCGAGCGTGACGTTGTTAAAAAACTTTTTCTTGAAGCCGGAGGCTTCCACCATGACGGTGTATTTTCCGGTCGGCATAAATTGCAGCATATAGATGCCGTCCTTGTCCACCTTTGCCGTGTAGGTCCGCTGCGTACTCTTTTGCACAGCGGTAACCGTTGCCGTGGGAATCACTGCTCCCGTCGGGTCTGTGACCTCTCCCAATATGGTCGCTCGGAATTCCTGAGCACGCAATTGCGGCACTCCTAAGAAAGTTATGAGGATTAGTAGTAAAGGCAATTCCATCCTCCACTGTGCGGAGGAACAAATCTTCATCATTCGACACCTCCTCATTAGGACTCAACCGACGTCCCATCAGCAATCGCCCCTGTTCAGGGGCTTGCCTTCGTACTTGCGTCACAACGAATATTATATAACATACATATTAGATATCATGTCAGGTGAAAAAGCATCGGCAATACAGAAGGCCGATCGGACTCCGATAAATCGTCTCGTGGTATCTTGGTTCGGCCGCCTATAACCCCGATCCGTTGATAAGGCGGTGGTACGGCTGCGCGGGTGAGTTTTGGGGCGGTTCAGCACGGAATCTGTTCCCGGACGACGGGTTGATCGGAGCGATCACCCACGTTCTGAACCCCCGCAGCCGGCGGAGACTTTGCTGCGAGGGAAAAGCGAGGCACTCCCCAGTCGGGGTTAAAAAAAGCGGCGTACAAATCCTTCGACAACTGCTGCGTTTGGGTGCAACGATGAGGTTCAACTCGGCAGGGGCAACAACCGCAGGCTCTCGCGGTAAGCGACGATCCAGTCGCGGACGGCAGCCAGCCGCAGCAGCCCGCGGCGGGCATGATGCCCCAGCCGTCCCGGCGTGTTGAAAATCAAGGAGTGCAACCGCTTCGGGCGCGCCGTCACCAACTCCGCCGGCAACGCCAGCCGCTTCAGCGCCACCAGCACATTGTGCGTAATCACGGTCAACCGCAGCCAGGCCGCTCGGTGCCACCCGCGGCACGCGGATCACCGCCACCCGCTTGCGTTTCCTTTGCCTCACCGTCAGACCGTCCTCTCCCTACAGCCGGTCCACGGGCTGGCGATTCACGCTCCCACCCTGGCGGCACAGCATCACCCCCAGTCGCCGATAGCCGAAGCGCGGCCGCTCCTGCGCCACTCCGCGTCTGCCTCTTTCTTCGCTCGAGAGCGGCCCCGGCTTCGTGCCATCCCGATCAGCTCGCACACCCGTTGTTCGGTCACACAGGTCAACCGCGACTCCACAATCTTGCTCTTCCTTGACAACACGGGCTGCCGGGCTGACAAGGCGGCGCAGTTGACGATCGCCGACCTAGACCTGCCACGCCGTCCGCCGAAGGAGCCATCCTTGGTCAAGGTGGTGGGCAAAGGGCGAAAGATTCGCCACTGTCCACTTTGGGCAGTCACCGCCTCCCAACTTACTACGCTGACGGCCGTCCGCCTTCGGACCACGTTTTCTTGAACCGTTACAGCCAACCCTTACGCGTGTTGGAATTTACAATCTGGTGCGCCGTTACGGTCGTCGGCCTGGTCGGACAACTTCTCGCGGTCGCCAAAAGAGAATGGGTCCCCATAAGATCCGGCACTCCGCGGCGGTTCATCTCCTGCAATCCCGGGGGACATCAACATGATATGCGACTGTCTGGGTCATGTGTCGGCGGAGACAACGAATCGCCATGCCAGCATGGATGTGAAAACTAAGGCCAAGGCCCTCGTCTGCTGCGAGCTGCCAATGAAGAAGAGTCAAGGCTCATGGCATTCCTGCGGGAACTCTGAATGATCCGCCGAGAATATTATGTGGAGCTTATCCGAAAGAATCTCCCTGGAAAACTAAAATCTCACGGGCAGCGTCACATAATTTCTTGCGTCACATAAGAGCGATGCCCATCGCAGGTTTTGAAGGTGTCGGATGTTTCCGCCGCTGCAGGGAAGCAGCCTGCGGCGTCTGACCCGAGACGGCCACCACTGGCGAGGCCATCCGAAGACATTTTGAGGTGACCCAGATGAATGCGAAGAATGTCGCTCCCGTCCGCGAGCAAATCGGCGAGCAAAAGCATCATGCCAATCGCCACGGCTATCATTAAGATCATAAACTTCTTCATGCTTAATCTCTCTCCGGCTCAGCGCACGCCCTTCAGCTAAAGCTCGTTGGGTCCCTTGCCGTTTATCGGCAAATCCACAATCAGCATGAGAAGAAAATTCTCACCCCGCACACTTCGCCCGAATGACTCCTTGCAACTCCTACCGAAGGACAATAACGACAATGTGGTGGAAACCTTGAGCAAGGATGCTTCCCGTGTTAACCTCCAAACTTGAACGGCGCGGGGGTGGCGGGACTGGAAGATGCAAGGGACTTAAACTCTTAAACCCGCCGTTTTGCACCAATCCGCACCACAGCGCATGAGAGCGCCAATTGCTAGTTTTCATGCTGGTTCGATGCAAGTCGGCCTTCCGCAGCGTTCCAAACGCACCAACCTACAAACGGAACTGACACCACGTTGTGCCGTAAAGTTACACCAACAGCTTTGACACGCGCACTATTTTAGAGCAATGCCGCGCCGAACGGGGAGACAGCCCTACCGCGCCGGAGAAAATGCGCTAGCGGGGTGCCAGGCTCGCCGGATGACGAATTGGTGGTGCACCATGAAATCACCGCCGTCCAACACACCTCTCGGCGCGAGAACTACCGTTGCCCGGCGGGCCGGCGACGGCAAAGTGACCGCCGCGGTTACCCGTCTCGAGCGAGCGCGCCGGGGTGGTGAGGAATTTATAACGATGAAAAAAATTTGCTTGCATTTGGTTTGGGGACTTTATAAGCTGACGAGCAGAAAAAGCAATTTAAAATAGCTGACTGCTGGAGACGGGGGTGATTCCCCGCCTGATGGATGGTTCGGGTTCCGGGCTTTTCTCCAAAATTCATATTGTGAGGTGAACTTCGATGCGCACTCGCAGCGTTGAGATTCTTTACCTTGCTCTGCTTTTGACTGTGGCGTGCCTGGGCTTTTTACCTGGCGGGGCTAGAGCGCAGGAGTTTCGTTCCTCCCTGACGGGACAAGTCACCGATCCTTCGGGCGCGGCAGTTCCCGGTGCCGTGGTTACCGTGACCAACGAAACCACGCATCAGTCCTACACTGCCAAAACGAACTCGACCGGTCTTTATTACATTCCGTACGTCCTGCCGGCAAATTACACCGTGACGGTGAAGGCCCAAGGCTTTAAGACGGCTGTTCAGGCCAACGTGCTGATTGTGGCTGCGGAGTCGCGGGCTCTGAATTTTAGACTTCAGGTGGGCGCGCCCACCCAGTCGGTCACCGTGACCGCTGCCCCTCCACTTTTGAGAACATCGAGCGGCTCAGGAGGAACAATCATCTCCGAGCGAGCCGTCCAGAATTTGCCACTGGACGGTCGTCAGGTTTACATGCTGATTGAAACGACGCCCGGGTCGCAATTCACCCAAGAAACGTTTGGGTCGAGTGGCTTCTCGGGTACCCGCGGGTGGGACGTCAACAACGAATACACCATCGGCGGGGGATTGGTGGGCTACAACCTGTTTACCCTGAACGGGTCCAACATCACGATGATGGGCGGCTATGGTGACGAGGGAAGTTGGGAGGTTGCGCCCAACGTAGATGCCGTGCAAGAAGTCAACGTCATGACCAACCCTTACGATGCGCGTTATGGACAAACCAACGGCGGAATTGTGAACATCGTCACAAGAGCGGGAACGAATCAGTTTCACGGTGATCTTTACGATTACATGGAGAACGGAAAGCTCAACGCCAACAACTTTGAAAATAATCTCAACGGTATTCCAAGGCAGAATGTTCACCAGGAACAGTACGGTGGAACCTTCGGCGGACCCCTCATCCACAACCGAGCGTTTTTCTTCGGGAGCTTCGAGGGCTATTGGGAGAATATTCCTTTTACGACCATTACGAGCGTGCCCCCGGCCTACCTCCGGCCGCAGTCGGGACAGGGTGTGAATTTCACGCCTAGCGGTTACGATGTGTTTGACCCCGCAACCACAGTCTGCAATTCTCCGGGAGGGACGATCGGCAATTGCCCGAATAATAACTACAGTCGCACCGAATTTCCGAATGACACCATTCCCGCCAGCCGCATTAACCCCATCGGGGCCGCAATTCTGAACTTGTTCCCGCTGCCCAACATCAACACCAATTCCATGGTCAACAACTACATTGCCAACGTGCCCGATAAGTACCGTTATTATCAGCCGATGGCCCGAGTGGATTGGATCACCAGCGACCGGACGCGATGGTACAGCACATTTGAGGATCAGTGGGGGACGGAGTTCCGGGACGTGAGCGGGTTCACGGGTCCGGCCGAAAACGGCAATATTAATACGCGTCGCGCCAACATCGTAGCGACCACAGACATGACCCATACCTTCTCGCCCAACATGGTGGGAGACTTTAAGCTTTCCTATTCGCGCTTCTGGGACTCATTTCCGGATGGTCCGCTTTCGACCCCCACGCCGGCGTCTATCGGACTGACGGGTTTCCAGCACGCCCCGACGACGACGAAGGATCTGCTGCCCGAGTTTTACTTCAGCGAACTTTATCCTCAAGTGGTCGGCAATTCCACGTCGAATGAGGTTCAGCAGAATCTGGCCTTTAACGCCGACTTCACCAAAGTCCATGGCTCGCAAACCTTCGAGTTCGGAGGCGCGATCGGAGAATACAATTGGGCCAACCCGTTTTCGGTGGGTCACCCCAACGGTGATTTCACGTTCGGCACTCAATACACCGAGTACAACCCCACCAACCGAGGCCAACTGCCGCCCGGTATGTCCGGAACCAGTGGCAACGTGATTGCCGACCTCCTGCTGGGGTACCCCGACAGCGGTGGCGTGGACTGGAACGATACTATATACGAAGGCTTTCCCATGTTTTCCATCTACGGCCAGGATAACTGGCGGGTTACCAACAGACTCACGCTCAATATCGGGGTTCGGTACGATGTGGAGCGCGGACTGCGCGAGCGCTATAACCGGCTTAACCGCGGCATGTGCTTTACCTGTGTCAATCCCATCACGAACAACGCCACCTATCAAGCGAACATTACCAATGCTTCCAACATTGCGGCCTGGAACGCAGCCACCCAAGCCATCTATACCGCAATGGGTGTGACCTCCGGCCCGGCTATTAAACCCGGCACGGTTTACGGCGGGTTGCTGTTTCCGGGAGTGAACGGTCAAAGCCGCGACGCCTACAATACCGATTGGAGCAATATCCAGCCTCGTCTCGGTTTCGCTTACTCATTGAATAACAAAACGGTCATTCGCGGGGGATGGGGCTACATGTTCTCTTATGGAATTGAAGCGGGAACCACCGATGGCTTCAGCATTACGACCGGTTACACCTCTTCGCTCAACGGCATCACCCCCACAAATTACTTCGCCAGCGGCGATCCTTTTCCGAACGGGCTTCAGAAACCCGTTGGCGCTTCACTGGGCCTTGAGACCGCTCTCGGCAACACGGCGCTGATTGATTTCCCCCAGCGGAAGATACCGCGCTCGATGATTATGTCGCTGGGAATCGAGCGCGAATTGCCGGCCCACATGATGCTCTCGGTGAAGTATGCGGGCAATTACGCCCGGGCCGTCCGTGCCTACGGCGGGATTAGTTCGTTCGGTTATTGGGAGAACCTTTTGCCCCGGAGCTTTGGCTACGATCAATGTTTGCAGAACACTTACTTCCAGGACAACTGCGCCGCGATTAGCAGCGCCCTCGGCGCGCAGGTTCCCAATCCCTATTACGGCGTTCTGCCAATCACTAGCGGCATGGGGTCTTCCCCGACGGTTTCTGCCGAGAACCTGCTAGTTTCACTCAGCGAGTTTGGATTGGTCGGGGATTGGACCATGCCCAACGGCAAGACGTGGTTCGATTCGTTGCAGGTCAAACTTGGCAAAAGACTCTATGGAGCAACGCGCGGATTGAGCCTCCAGCTTGCCTACACGTATTCGAAAGACTTGGAGCTGTCTCATTACACGAACGGCTGGCCTTGGATTGATCCGCGCCCCCTCTACGAGCCTGTACCCTACGACCGGACGCAAATCTTCACCCTCACCGGAGTGTGGGACCTGCCTTTCGGGCGCGGCGCGAAATACATCCTGCCGCATCCCTCTGCACCGGTCGGAGCCCTCATCAACAACTGGCGAATGAGTTGGATTTTCAGCGATGCCACGGGATTCCCGGAATCCTTCCCGCAGTGCACCGGCTGCTACTGGCTCAAAACGAACAGCATTGTTCCGGCCGGCGGCCCTACGTTTAAGGAGTGGCTCAACAATTGCAACGGTGTGCCGCTGAATTGTTACTCTCCCACCCCCAGCGGCGGGCTTGCCGTCGAGCCGGACCAGGTGGGCTACCTCCGCCAACCGTACATCCCCAACCTCGATTTCACGCTTGAAAAGGACGTACATTTTTCGGAGTCCAAGCTACTGGAAATTCGGGCCGACGCCTTTAACATGATGAACACCCCCTTATTCCCAGGTCCCGACACCTGGATTTTCGACGGAGGTCCTGTCCAGCAGGCCAATGGAAGCTGGAGCGGATTCGGGACCGTGCCCTTTAACCAGCAGAATTTCCCAAGACGAGTTCAGCTCTCGCTGAAGCTGAAATTTTAGCTCTCTGCAAGCCCGGCCGAGATGCGCGGTTCAAATCTCGGCCGGGCCGACAATCAGAGCAGAATTGCGACCGGCAAGCCGACACTTGCAAGCCGTGGTTGGCGGTCGCAGAGCTGGCAGGCGGCGATTGGCCCGAAGCGGCAAGCGCGGCGCTTGTCGAGTTGTGCGTCGAGGGCGCAAGGGGATGACGGTTCGGTTGGCGTGCGCCGAGCCTTGCGGAAGTTAAGGCTCTCCTGCCGCCCGGCGTCAAGCTGGTTTCTTACGAGCCGAAGCAACCGCCCTTCACGGTCGCGCCGGTGAGTGTGGTAACAAACGCTGGGAAGTTTTTTCGGGTTTACTTACGCGACTTGAAGGCCCGGCTCGAAAGGCCAGACGGCTTGCACGTCGCGCCGCTGGGGGGCATCCCGGCAAAGCTCGCCGATGCCCTCACCCTGCCCGAGGGCCTTGCTGGCCTTGACGCGTCTGTGTCTGCTGGGTTATCGGATCGGTGAAGAAACCGTCGTCACCAAACTACCCTAGCCGGACCGCTCGTCAGCGAGAGAGGCTTCAGGCCTTGGGTGTCAGCCTTCTGAGGCTGTCGTCAGGCGGCGAACCCCGCGGCCGAATCTACGTCAACCACCTCAATAGAGAATCTTGCCTAGCCAGGAAAGGAAGATCAGCCGGGCGGTGCCGTGATCACTGCCGATTCTTCAATCTCAACTCCCGAGGAGACATGCGTCCCTTCCGGGGTTCACGATGTGGTCGCATTTGAAATTGCTATTTTCTCTGAATCGAAATTAGTATATGATATCTCAGCGAAAGGAGGCAACATGGTAGAGTTTCTGCTCCATGACCATCGTGACACGGTGGGCGTCGTGGTCATGGACATTCAGCCAGGCCAGAAGGTCAAGGGGAAGGCTCTCGATAACGGTGTATTGTTAGATCTGACGGCGCGCGAGGCGATCCCCCTCGGCCACAAAATTGCCCTCAAGGATTTTCAGCCGGGCGATACCGTCGTGAAGTACGGCGAGGACATCGGCCGGGTGGTGCAGCCCATTCGCGCCGGCGAGCATGTACACGTTCACAATCTGAAGACAAAGAGGTGGTAGCAATGGCAGAGCTAACTTTCCAGGGATACCGGCGGGCCAACGGCGCGATCGGAATTCGCAATCACGTGGTGATTCTACCCGTGGATGATATCTCCAACGCAGCGGCCGAAGGGGTTGGACGGCTGATTCAAGGCACGCTGCCCCTACCGCACGCCTACGGAAGGCTGCAATTTGGGGAGGATTTGGAATTGTTTTTTCGGACGATGATCGGCACCGGCGCCAATCCGAATGTGGCGGCGGCCGTCGTCATCGGCATTGAGCCGGGCTGGACCGACCGAATCGTCCAGGGAATCGCCCAAACCGGCAAGCCGGTAGCAGGGTTCTCCATTGAGCGTCACGGCGACCTGAAAACCATTGCCGAGGCCGCACGGAAGGCCATGGAATTTGTGCAGTGGGCGTCCGAGCAGCGACGCGAGTCATGTCGGCTGGAAGAAATCTATGTTTCAACGAAGTGCGGCGAGTCCGACACAACCACCGGCCTGGCGTCCTGTCCCACGGTCGGGGAAGTCGTGGATCACCTGGTACAGCGGGGGGGCATCGCGTGTTTTGGTGAGACCTCCGAATTGACCGGCGCCGAGCACCTGGTGAAGCAGCGGGCGGCAACCCCTGAAGTCGCGGAAGCCTTTATGAAGACGTGGGCCTCCTACGACGAATTCATCAAGCGCCACAAAACCGACGACCTCTCCGAATCGCAACCCACGAAAGGAAACATTCGAGGCGGCCTGACGACGATTGAAGAGAAGGCTTTGGGGAATATTCAAAAGATTGGGAAGAGGGCGAAGTTTGTCGGGGTGTTGAAGCCAGCCGAAGCACCCACCGGGCGGGGTTTGTGGTTCATGGACACCTCTTCAGCCGCCGCAGAAGCGCTGACGCTTTGGGCAGCCTCAGGTGCGGCGCTGCACTTGTTTCCCACGGGGCAAGGAAACATCGTGGGCAATCCCATTTTGCCGGTGATTAAGCTGTCGGGCAATCCACTTACCTGTGCGACGATGAGTGAACACATTGATTTGGACGTTTCCCCTATTCTCAAGGGAGAAATGACCCTTGCCGACGCGGGGAAGAAGCTGCTGGAGCTGATGGTGCGAACGGCCAACGGCCGGCTGACGGCAGCGGAGGTGCTCGGGCATCGAGAGTTTGTGCTGACCAAGCTCTACCGCAGTGCATGAGGACGCGGAAGACTCTCCCAGGACACCCCTTGCGATGCGGGCGCGAACATCCCTGGGACTCGCGACCGACGAAAGGCAAAGCTTCTTCGCCGGCAAGAGCGGGTATGCCCCTCGCACGGACCGGCCACGAGGGTTGGTGAGATGCTTCGCGGACCTTCACTGCGGATGCCCGTTGACGGGCGGGGTTCTCCCATAGAGTCGCCCTTGTGATTGCCGACGGAGTTGTTTAGGCTGATGTCAGAATGAACCAGTTTGTTTTCCGTTATGGCGCGGACGCGGTCCCTGTCTCGGTGCCGGAGAACATCCCCTATGACACCCTCGAGGCCAACCCCTTCCCTGCGCTCGGCGACGCTACGGCAGCCGTTCGCGCTGCGCTCAGCCATCCAATCGGCACACCGCCCTTGAGGCAAATGGTTCGCCCCGGAGAGCGCATTACCATCCTCGTGAATGACATCACGCGGCTGGTCCGCAGCGACGTATTTTTGCCTGTGCTGCTGGATGAGTTGAACGCGGCGGGGGTCACCGATGGCGATATTGCGATCATCTTTGCCTTGGGGATTCACCGCCGTCAGTCTGAAGAGGAGCGAAGGGAAATTGTCGGGCACGAGGTGGCGCGCCGAGTCGCTCTCTATGACCACGATAGTAGCGACCGAGAGCGCCTTGTCCTGATCGGCCGAACCTCGCGTGGCAATCCGGTTTGGATCAACCGACGAGTTTGGGAGTCGGACCGTGTCATCCTGACCGGCGAGATTATTTACCATCTGATTGCCGGGTATAGTGGCGGGCGGAAAAGTTTGGTTCCCGGCGTGGCGGGCGTCGAGACGACCACGTTCAACCACAAGTTCATTCTGGACCCCCAATGCCGGGCAGGTCTGCTCGACGGCAACCCCGCCCATGAGGACTTGCTCGAGGCTTGCCGGATGCTGAATCCGGATTTCTTATTGAACGTGGTGCTGAATCCTGACGGTGAACTGGTCCACGTCGTGGCCGGCCACTACGACCGCGCGCATCGAGCAGGGTGCAAAATCGTGGATCAGATGTACGGCATCCCCATCTCAAAGCCCTATGACCTTGTACTTGCCAGCGCCGGCGGCTTTCCGTTTGACATTGATTTGCGGCAGGCCCATAAAGGGATGGAAAACGCATCGCGCGCCCTCGCCCCAGGTGGAACGATGATTTACTTTGCGGAATGTCGCGATGGGTCCGGTTCGCGCAAATTTGAAGAATGGGTGGAGGCTTTTGCCAATTCCTCGGAAATGGAACGCGAACTGCGGCAAAATTTCGTGGTCGGAGGCCACAAGGCTTACTGGGTGGCGCGCCTGGGCGAGCGGGCGCGGATTTTCCTGGTCTCCGACCTTGACGAATCCTTCGTGCGCCGGTGTCATCTTCACCCCGCGCCGGACCCCGTGGCGACGATTAATGCAGAGCTGGGCAAGTTGCGGCCGGGCGCGAGAATAGCCTATATTCCCCACGCGGGCTTTGTTCTGCCGTCGCTTCCGACGCCTGCCGCCGCCGAAGCCGAGCGGGTTTCAACCGTTTGAAACGAAAGGAGCGCAAGCCATGAGTACGGTATCTGTGGAACGA
>JAKASC010000028.1 GCA_021828245.1 Acidobacteriota bacterium | reverse complement strand
TGCGTCCAACCCGGTACAGCCATCAAGAGGGGCCCACCTTGGTGGTTCGCGTCCCTAACCAGGAATTCAAGGATTGGATTCAAGAGCACTACGGCGCCACGATACAGGAAGCCCTCCAGCAGTTGAATGTTGGGGCAACAGAGGTTCGTCTCCTGCCGGACGAAAGTTTGGCAAAGAAGACCGAGCGCGATGGGGAGCCTAAACCCATCCAGGCCAAACTTGACTTCAACGCCGTCGAGCATCAACTCAACTCAAAGTACACGTTTGACACATTTGTTGTCGGATCGTGTAATCAATTTGCGCATGCGGCGGCGAGGGCTGTGGCCGAGCGGCCCGCTAAGGCGTACAATCCTCTCTTCCTTTACGGCGGTGTGGGACTTGGGAAAACTCACCTAATGCAAGCAGTGGGCCATTCGATCAAAAGCCATCAGAAGGATGTCCGCTTGGCTTACGTGTCCTCTGAGGCATTTACGAATGAGGTCATCAGCTCACTCCGCTACGACCGCATGACTTCGTTTCACGACAAGTACCGCAACGTGGATGTTTTGTTGATGGATGATATTGAGTTCATCGCGGGCAAAGAGCGGACCATGGAGGAGTTTTTCCACACCTTTAACACTCTCTACGAAGCCCAAAAACAAGTCATCTTCACCAGCGACCAGCCTCCCAATGAGATCCCGGGCCTTGAAGAGCGGTTGCGGTCAAGGTTTGCCTGGGGTTTGACGGCAGATTTACAACCGCCGGACACAGAAACTAAACGGGCGATTCTAGCGAAAAAGGCCGAGACGCAGGGCGTCAAGCTCCCAGAGGCTGTCGAGGAACTCGTCGCTCTGAGAATCAAATCGAGCATTCGCGACCTGGAGGGCGCATTGACCCGGCTGATCGCGTACTCATCGTTAACAGGCACAGAGATTACGCTAGCGATGGCCCAACAAGTATTAAAAAATCTGGTGGACCAGGAGGAGCGGAGGATTTCCATTGAGCATATCCAGCGAGCTGTATCGAAAGAATTTAACCTTACCGTCTCTCAGCTAAAGGCTAAGAATAACAGCCGTGCTGTTGCCTACCCGCGCCAAATTGCAATGTATCTCTCAAAACAGCTAACAGAGGCATCGTTGCCCCAGATCGGTAGAGAATTTGGCGGCAAGCATCATACAACGGTGCTCCATTCGATTGCCAAGATTGACCAAGCGCGCAAGATAGACCGCGATTTAAACAGGCTCATCAACAAGCTAAGTGATTCCCTGAATTCAGGTTAAGATAGATTTAGGTAATTACGCTGTGGATGGCGCTGTGGAAAGAAAATGGGCTTTAAGATTTCCACGCTTTATAATAAGGGCTCTTATAGGTATCAACAGGCGTGAACTCCCTAGGGGCGAGTGTAGAGAGGGTGGCCTCAACTTTTGCACATTTTCAACCGCCCTCCTACTAAAACCTAACATTATTTAAGGTGATCAATATGGAATTCACCGTCACAAAGAGCCACCTACTCAAGGAATTAGGGTTAACTCAAGGGGTCGTTGAGAAGAGGGCTACCATTCCCATCCTATCCAACGTCCTTTTAGAAGCAGCCGGCCCCAAGGTTCAAATCAGCGCAACCGACCTTGAGCTTGCGATCCATTGCTCCGCAGAGGCCAAGGTTAAAAAGGAAGGCTCGACGACGGTTCCAGCCAAACGCCTATTGGAAATTGTGCGGTCCTTGCCGGAGGCGGAGATCAAGTTTAAGTTGCTAGAAAACCATTGGGTTCAGATCAATTGCGAGAGGTCATCCTTTAAGTTAGTAGGGATGGCCAAGGACAATTATCCTTCGCTCGCTGTGGTTCCCCAGGCGCTAGCCTCCATTCCAAGCAAAATGTTGTCCCTCATGATTCAGAGGACCATCTTTGCGATTTCAAACGAGGAATCACGCTACACACTTAACGGAGCTCTCCTAGTGCTGAAACCTGAAAGCGCCGCTATGGTGGCCACGGATGGACACCGCTTGGCTATCATCGAAGGCGACATTCACATCGGCGGGTTAAAGAACGAATTACGTGTTTTGCTGCCCCGAAAGGCGATGGGCGAGCTTGAGCGGTTGCTCAGTGAATCGGATGCTGACGCGGTGGTCGAGTTCTCGCGGGATGATAATCATCTCTTCTTTTCAGTTGGGGACCGAGCCTTAATCTCAAGGATGCTTACGGGGCAATTTCCTAACTATGAGGCGGTTCTCCCGAGAGAGAATCAACTACTGATTGAGCTTGAAAAAGACGCCCTTGCGGATGCTATCCGGCGCGTCGCCCTCCTAGCTGACGAACGATCAAGAGCCATCCGCCTTCGACTGGACAAAGACAAGATGGAAATCTTTTCTTCCAGTGGAGACTTTGGCGAAGCGCATGAGGTCTTGGATGTTCAGTACCCCAGCGAACCCTTGCAAATTGGCTTTAACTACCAATACCTCTTGGATTTTTTGAATGTCGCCGGCGACGGCGTGAAGATCAGGATGGAATTCAAGGACGAACAAAGCGCGGGCCAGATGAGACCTCTAGAGGATAAGGCGTGGCGCTACCGATATGTGGTTATGCCAATGCGGGTGTAAGGGGTTAAAATAGAAGATGGGGTAGGGTTGGAGAGTCTCAGAGGATTCAGGCCGGCGGGAAGGTGAGGTTCCCGTCGGTCTTTTTGTGTAGAGCTAACAGCTTGCCGGAAGGTTGGAAAGCGTGACGAAGGAAACGTTAGAGACAACTAAGGCTGCGGTGGCTTATGACGCCGACAGCATCAAAGTGCTGGGTGACCTCGAGGCTGTACGCAAGCGGCCGGCCATGTACATCGGTTCCACCGGGCCTGCCGGCCTTCACCACCTAGTTTGGGAAGTTGTGGATAACGCGGTGGATGAGGCTCTAGCCGGCTATTGCGACCGTATTGAAGTCACTGTTCACTCGGATAATTCGGTTACCGTCGTTGACAATGGGCGAGGCATCCCCGTGGACATGCACAAAGAGGAAGGGCGTTCCGCAGCTGAAGTGGTGATGACGGTGCTCCACGCCGGCGGAAAATTTGACACCAATAGTTATAAAGTTTCCGGCGGCTTACATGGTGTGGGCGTGTCTGTGGTCAATGCTCTTTCGGAACGGCTCGACCTCGAAATCTGGCGGGACGGCTACACGTGGGAGCAATCCTACGAGCGCGGCAAGCCGATGGGCGACCTCAAGAAGGCCGGCAAGACAAATCGGCGCGGGACAAAGATCACCTTTCTACCCGATGCCGCCATCTTTGACTCGATTGAGTTCAATTACGACACCCTGGCACAGCGCCTGCGCGAACTTTCATTTCTCAATAAAGGTCTGACCATCCATCTAAAGGACGAGCGAAGCAATAAGCAGGCGGAGTTCCACTACACGGGCGGTATCGCGGAGTTCGTCAAGCACCTCAACAAGAACAAAGACGTTCTCCACGCCACGCCCATTTACGCGGAAGCGGACCGCGACAACATCCACATGGAATTTGCTCTGCAATACAATGACGGCTATGCGGAGACGGTTTTTTCGTTTGCCAATAATATCAACACCGTAGATGGCGGAACGCACCTTTCCGGCTTTCGATCTGCGCTCACGCGGGCCATTAACCAGTTTGGTCAGAACCAAGGCCTCTTCAAGGATGTGAAGGAAAATCTGCAGGGTGAGGACGTCCGCGAAGGTTTAGTGGCGGTGATTAGCGTGCAATTGCCGCAGCCGCAGTTTGAAGGGCAGACCAAGGGCAAGCTCAACAGCGACATCCAGAGCAGCGTCGCGAGTTTTGTTTACGAGAGGCTGATGGAGTACTTTGAGAAGAATCCGACCGTCGGCCGCAAGATTTGCGCCAAGGCGATTGATGCCGCGAGGGCACGTGAGGCCGCCCGCAAGGCAAGGGAATTAACGCGCCGGAAGGGAGCGCTTGATTCCGGGGGGCTGCCGGGCAAGCTGGCCGACTGCCAGGAAAAAGACCCGGCGCGATGTGAGCTGTTTCTGGTGGAGGGCGACTCGGCGGGAGGCTCGGCTAAAATGGGGCGCGACCGCCGCTACCAGGCGATTCTGCCGCTGCGGGGCAAGATCCTGAACGTGGAGAAGGCGCGCTTCGACAAGATGCTGGCGCACGAAGAAATTCGCGCCCTCATCACGGCGCTTGGCACCGGCATCGGCAAAGACGATTTCGATCCCGCCAAACTCCGCTATTCCAAGATCATCATCATGACCGACGCCGACGTGGACGGTTCGCATATCCGCACCCTACTCCTGACTTTTTTTTACCGCCAGATGCCAGAGTTGGTCGAGCGCGGCCACGTGTATATCGCTCAGCCGCCGCTCTATCTCATCAAGAAAGGCAAGAGTCTGCGGTACATCCGGGATGAGAAGGAGTTTCGGCGCGAAGTGCTGCGCCGCGCCACCGAAGATCACGCCGTGGAAATTGGGAACGGCCAAAAGAAAGTCCGTCTGGAAGGCGGCGAACTGACCAATTTTCTGATGGCCCTCGGCGAGTACGTGGAAATCTTTGACAAGCTCGAGAAGCGTCTGGGCGACCCGCGACCGATTGACGCACTCCTCAAAGCCGAACTCGGGAAAAAAGCCGAACTCGAAGACCAGACGAAAATCGAGCGGGTGGCCAAGGAATTGAGGCTGGAAGGGTTCAAAACCGAAATCCAACTGGATGAAGAGCACAATCTTTATACCTTGCGCTTTTCCGGGGAAGGGCTCGGCGAGCGGGTGATTGACTGGGACTGGTTGTCGGGCGCCGACTATCGCCGCCTGCTTGAACTCCACAAGCGCGTGCGGGAAAACGATAAGCCGCCGTTTGTGATTTCCACCAACGGCGACAAGATCGAAATCGAGGACCGCCGCGAATTGCTGGAGCGGATCATGGCCGCCGGCAAGAAATCTTTCACCGTGCAGCGCTTTAAGGGCCTCGGCGAAATGAACCCCACGCAACTTTGGGAAACCACCATGGACGCCGAGCACCGCACCATGCTGCAAGTTCGCATTGAAGATCGCGCGGAAGCCGAGGAAATGTTCACCGTCCTCATGGGCGATGCCGTCGAGCCCCGCCGGCAGTTCATCCAAGAGAACGCCCTGGACGTGAAGAACCTAGATATCTAAAGGCCAAGGTAACCATTTCCGCGCCTCTGTGGCGCCTTGGGGCTAATTTACCCGTCCCGGACCCTCGACGCCTTCTTTCCTGCGCGGTTCGTGTTAGACTAATGCGGCATTTTATTACTGCGGTCATGGGGGAACGCTCGCGGCTATGTTCGAAACCTTTCCTAATGCGCCGATCATTGAGGCGCTTATTGACATCAGAACGCAACTCCGGCAGAGCGTGACTCTGGCTGACTTGGAGGCCCTTCACGACGACATAAAGTCTCAGTATCCCGAGAAACAAAAGCGCATGCTGTGGCAAGGCTTGTTTCAATTGGAAGGTGAAAAGCAACCCAGTGCAACAACACAGTCCAAGGTTATGGGCTATTTGTTTAAGAGCGCGGACGCATTACAGATCACGCAGTTTCGCCTGGATGGCTTCAGCTTTAGCCGGCTTCGCCCCTACACTGAGTGGGAGAAGGTGTATGCAGAGGCTAGGAGGTTATGGAAAATTTATTGTGCCCGGACAAAGCCAGCGCGCGTAACGCGCTTGGCGACCCGTTACATCAATTCAATCGAGATATCGTCGAAACAGTTCGACTACGATGACTATCTCACTGCGGCTCCCAAGGTTCCGCCGGGGATCCCACAGCTCGTTGAGCACTTCTTCACCCGCTTGGTCGTCCCCTTTCGTGACCACGAAGCGACCGCCATCATTATGCAGACCCCTTCCGATAAGCAGGACCCTATTAAAACCGCGATCATTTTGGACATCGATGTCTTCAAGGACGTAAGCTTGGCGCCGGACGACCCCAAAATAGACGAGATTTTTGCTATACTGAGAGAGATAAAGAATAAGGCCTTTTTTAGCAGTATCACTGAGAGAACCATGGAGCTTTTCCGATGAGCACCCTTGTCGCCGTTCAGACATTTGGGACCGCGGCTTCCCTTCTCTCGGCAGGTGTTAGTAGAGAGGCGGAAGTACCCACGCGCGAGTGTGCAGAGGAGTACAAAACCATCCGGCAGGCTCCAGCCTCATTCGCGTGGAGGGATCTGCTGGTCGAGCAGGTAGCCGATATTCTCAACACCTGTTCGGAGAAGGGGTGGGACGGCTACGACGCCGCACCCGTCAAACTCGAATCCGCCGAGGGCGCGGTCGCCGTCATCAGGGGCTTGCCAGAAGGACTTCGACCGCCCAGCGTGGTTCCCGAGCCCGACGGTGACATTGCATTCGAGTGGCGCACGGAGGACAACCGACTTTTTTCTTTGAGCGTTACGGGTCCGACTTTGGCGTACGCGGGAAGATTCGGTGGGACCTCCAAGCAATACGGGGAGGAGCCTTTCTTTGATGCCATACCTGGAAAGATTTTGGAAATTCTCGCTCAGCATTTTCCTGCGGTTTGATTGGGTATCAAGGACCGTCACACCGGACGAGCGACTGTCCCGCTTCATTTTCGACAAGAAGCACCTGAGGGGCTCTATATCCCCCGCAGCCTTCATGCCCCCAAAGACCGGAGGGACGTCGGTTTACCGAACCTGTGGCTGCACGGCAAAAAGGATCTGGCTGTTGGCGCTGGTTTTTGTGGAAGGGGAGAGAAAAGACAAGGCCAAGATTCTTGGTCGGGCCGACGTCGAAGCAGGAGTTGTATTTCGGGAGGGGCTGAAGGTTCGCCCACTTCTGCGGCCCCATCCCCGGCACGCAGACCTTACCGGCTGGCCTGAAGACAAGCCATCGCAAAAGGACAAGGCATTAGCGCTAGCAGAGGCCGCCTCACTTTGCATTCGGCCCCGGCCGGATGCGGCGTAGGGGAGCTCCTTTATGGCTGACCAGGAAATCACGCCACCGACTCCCTCCCAGCCGCTGCGCGAGGTGCCGCGCAACATCGAAGACGAGATGCGGACGTCGTATCTCGACTATGCGATGAGCGTGATCATTGGGCGGGCGCTGCCGGACGTGCGCGACGGGCTCAAACCCGTGCATCGCCGCATTCTTTACGCGATGTACAAAGAGGGAAACACCTCCGACAAGCGCTACATCAAGTGCGCGGGCGTGGTGGGCGAGGTTATCAAGAAATATCATCCGCACGGCGACGCGGCGGTTTATGACACGCTGGTGCGCATGGCGCAAGACTTCAACATGCGCTACCCGCTGATTGACGGCCAGGGAAATTTCGGCTCGGTGGACGGCGATCCCCCGGCGGCTTACCGTTACACCGAGTGCCGCCTTTCCCGCCTCGCTGAAGAGTTGCTCGCGGACATCGAGAAAGAGACCGTGGACTTTGTGCCGAACTTTGACGAGTCCACGGAAGAGCCGCTGGTCCTGCCGACGCGAATTCCCAACCTGCTCGTCAACGGCTCGGACGGCATCGCGGTCGGCATGGCCACCAAGGTTCCTCCGCATAATTTGAACGAAATCATCAATGCCACGATTCTGCTGATTCAGAAGCCCGCGGCGACGATCAAAGAAGTGCTGGAGATGGTCCCGGGACCGGACTTCCCGACCGGCGGCTACATTTACGGCCGGAGCGGCATTCAGGCGGCGTACGAGACCGGTCGCGGGCAATTCACCATGCGCGCCAAGGCGGCCATCGAACGGCCCACCAAAGAGAAGCAGCAGATTGTCATCACGGAAATTCCGTACCAGGTGAATAAATCCAAAATCATTGAGCGGATCGCCGAGTTGGTCCAGGACAAAAAGATCGAAGGCATTTCGGACATCCGCGATGAAAGCGACCGCGACGGCATGCGCATTGTCGTGGAGATTAAACGCGGCGAGCAGCCGGAAGTCATCCTCAACAACCTCTACAAGTTCACACAGCTTCAGGAAACCTTCGGCATGATCATGCTGGCGATTGTCGCCGGCCAGCCGCGCACCTTGTCGCTGATCGAGGCTATTCAGCTCTTCATCGAGCATCGCGTCAATGTTGTGCGGCGGCGCACGGAATACGACTTGCGAAAAGCCCGCGAGCGCGCCCACATTTTGGAAGGTTTCCTGAAAGCGCTTCAAAACCTTGACGCGATTATCAAGTTGATTCGCGCCGCCAAAAACCCGGCCGAGGCCAAAGAAGGCTTGATGACTCGGTTCGAGTTTACAGATCGCCAGGCGCAAGCGATTCTTGAGTTACAACTCCAGCGGTTAACCGCTCTCGAGCGCGAGAAGATTCAGGAGGAATACGACGGACTGAAGAAGAAAATCGCCGAATACGAAGAAATTCTGGCCAGTGAGAAAGCTCTGAAAAAGGTGATCGTGGACGAACTAAAGGAAATCCAAAAGGACTTCGGTGATGCGCGCCGCACGGAAATTATCGAGGAGCAGGCAGAGATCAAGCTGGAGGATTTGATCCGCGACGAGGACGTGGTCATCACTGTTTCCCACTCCGGGTATCTGAAGCGCACGCCGGTTTCCACGTATCGCCAGCAAGGCCGGGGCGGCAAAGGGCGCCTCGGCATGAAGACGCGGGAGGAAGATTTTGTCGAGCACCTGTTCATTGCTTCCACGCACAGCTACATTTTGGTGTTCACGGACACCGGTCGCGTCCATTGGCTCAAAGTGTATGAGATTCCTGATGTGGGGGCGGCTGGTCGAGGAAAAAACATCGTCAACTTAGTGAATCTAGCGAAGGATGAGAAAGTGGCTTCGCTGGTGGCCGTGCGGGAGTTACCGGAAGAACCCAAAGACGTCACGGTGGACGGCCAGACGTATGCCGCCGAGGGTTACGTGACGCTAGTCACGCGCCGTGGGATCATCAAGAAGACACGCCTGTTTGAATTTTCCAACCCTATGTCGCGAGGCATCATTGCCATGGGTATCGAAGATGGTGATGTGCTGATTGCCGGCAAGCTCACCACGGGCCGCGACACCATCTTCCTGGCCACACATGAAGGGATGGCCATTCGGTTCCCTGAAAGTAACGTGCGCGACATGGGCCGTCCTGCCTATGGGGTTCGAGGCATTGACCTCGCCACGGGGGATTACGTGGTGGGAATGGAAGTGGTGGGCGAGAAGGATTTGATTCTCTCGGTCACCGAGAAAGGCTACGGCAAGCGGACTCCTATCAGCGAATACCGCCTCCAATCGCGTGGGGGCAGGGGTGTCATCAACGTGAAAACCGTCGAACGCAACGGCAAGGTGGTCGGCGCACTCAGGGTGACGGAAGATGCGGAAGTTATAATTATCTCTCAGCAGGGCAAGATTACCCGACTGGACGCCAATCAGATCCGCGAATCGGGCCGATCCGCCCAAGGGGTGCGGCTGATTGCTCTCGAAGAGGGCGACCAGGTGGCCGCTGCCAGCCTCGTCCCACAGGAGGCGGACGGCAATAGCCAGAGCCTGCTCCAATAATGGCCCACAAAGCCTGATCCCATTCCTTTCGCCAGGTAAGTTCCCCTTCGCACTCCAGCCGAGGGAGCCCCACGCGGAAACTCAATCCTACGTTTAATTTCCGTCAGTCCCCTGTAAGAGGGCGCGGGTGATATAACCACGCCGCCAGGTTACGGGCTGTGTCTGCGCGGTGAGAGTTACCAGGAGCAAGCAGAACGGGAACGACGATTCGATTGTTCCTTTTTCACCCAGGAAGCGTGACCGCCGTCACAGTGATTCATGGCCGGGAGGTAGGAGCATAGAAGTGTTGCGGGAGGCGACAGATGCCGGCGGCTACCACAGGAGTCAAGGCTCGAAAGTTTCGGGGAGAGGTTTTCATCACCGAGGACCGTTGTAAGGAATGCGGGTTTTGCATCGAGTTTTGCCCGCCCAAAGTGCTGGAATTTTCCAAGGAATTCAATCGCCACGGCTATCATCCGCCTATCCTGGTTAACGAGGCCGGATGCACCGGCTGCGATTTATGCGGACTTTATTGTCCGGACTTCGCTATCTACGGCCTCCGAGTGCCAGTGGAATCTCCCGCCGCCACAGCCTCGGCGGCCGGGGTTTCACCACTCGGCAACGACGCCTCGGGTGTCGAGAGGGTGCGGCAAGGAGGTGGGATTTGAGTTCGCCCAGGCGCTCGGCAGTGCTGAGCGGGGCGCATTTTATGGACGGCAATCATGCCGCCTGCGAAGGCGCCATCGCTGCGGGAGCGAACTTCGCGGCCGGGTATCCGATTACCCCCTCGACGGAAATTGTGGAACGATTCGCCTCGCGCGCTCCGTTGGTGGGGGCAACCTTCCTGCAGATGGAGGATGAACTGGCTTCCTCGATCGCCATCCTTGGCGCGGCTTGGGGAGGAGCTAAAGCGTTCACGGTTACCTCGGGGCCGGGTTTCTCGCTGATGATGGAGCACATCGGTTTTGCGGCCATGACCGAAACACCCTGTGTTTTTGTCAACGTCCAACGAGGAGGCCCCTCGACCGGCCTGCCGACCCTCCCCGCTCAGGCGGACATGATGCAGGCGCGTTGGGGCTCGCATGGCGACTACGAAATCATTGCCCTCTGCCCCAATTCCCCGCAGGAATGCTTCAATCTTATGATCGATGCCTTCAATTTCTCAGAGCAGTATCGCAATCCCGTCCTCCTGATGATGGATGAGTCCGTTGGGCATATGACCGAGAAGGTCGTTATTCCTCCTGCCGACCAGATCGACATTATCCCTCGCCGTTATACTTCCAAGGCGCCGTCGGAATATCTTCCTTTCAAACCCGCGTCGGATGATGTTCCGGAGATGGCAAGGGTAGGCGAAGGGTATCACTTTCACGTGACGGGGCTGACCCACGATGAGCACGGGTATCCCTCGATGGAATGGCAGACTCAGGAGGCGCTCGTCGGCCGGTTGGTGGGCAAGATCCGTGCCCACGCGGATGACCTAACTCGCACGGAGGAAAAACAGCTCGAGGATGCGGAGATTGTGCTCGTCGCTTATGGAATCAGCTCCCGTGTAGCACTTTGGGCTCTCCAGAAAGCGAGGGAGGAGGGCCTACGAGTCGGATTACTGCGCCCCATCGTCGTCTGGCCCTTTCCTGAGAAACGGATTCGAGAATTGGCCCAGAGGGTCAAAGCTTTTGTCGTGGTGGAGTTAAATTACGGGCAGATGGTGCGGGAAGTCGAGCGGGCTGCGGCAGGACGCGCTCGCACGATTTTGGTTCCCCATGCCGGCGGAGCGGTCCACCCGCCGGAAAGCATTGTGAAGGTTCTCCGTGAGGTGGGCTCATGAGCGTGATGGTTCCGTTTAATCCGGTCGAGCCGTTCTTGCGCAGCGAGCGCATGCCCCATATCTGGTGTTCAGGATGCGGGATCGGGACCACCGTCAATTGTTTCGCGCGGGCTTTGGCGGAGTCCAAGCTGCCTTTGGATAAGGTGGCGATTGTCTCCGGTATTGGGTGCACAGGTCGCGTGGCAGGGTATTTGAACTTAGATTCATTTCATACCACGCACGGCCGAGCGATCCCGTTTGCGACGGGATTAAAGTTGGCCAACCCGGAACTTACTGTGGTGGTTTATAGCGGCGATGGCGACCTGATTGCCATCGGCGGCAATCACTTCATCCATGCTGCACGGCGGAACGTGGACATCAAGGTGATTTGTATCAACAATTTTATTTACGGAATGACAGGAGGGCAGGTTGCCCCGACGACCCCGGTGGGAGCCACCGCCACGACAGCGCCCTACGGTTGCTTCGAACGTCCCTTTAACCTCCCTTATTTGGCCGAATCGTCGGGAGCCGTTTACGTGGCTCGTTGGACGGCTTACCACGTGCGGTATATCGCTCATTCGATGGCCGAGGCGCTTCGCAAAAAGGGCTTTTCGTTCATTGAAATTCTTGCACCCTGCCCAACGCTCTATCAGAGGCGCAACAAGCTGGGGGACGGATTGGAGACGATGCGTTACTACAAACAGCACAGCGTCATCCGACACGGCGCGAACACTCGCGATTTGAACCTCGATTTTCAAGGCGAGATTACACTGGGGAAGTTTGTGGATATCGAGCGTCCCACGCTTCAGCAAACGATGGGGCAGCGATTTCGCCAAGTTCTTCGAGAGCGCTATGCGGGGTGAAGGGTCGAATGAAGAAAACGTGGGAGATTCGCATCGCCGGCTTTGGAGGCCAGGGGGTCATCCTTGCCGGCATGGTGATTGGGCGTGCGGCGACGATTTACGACGTGCAATACGTCACCCTCACTCAGAGTTTTGGCCCGGAAGCGCGCGGTAGCGCGGCCAGCGTCCAACTGATTGTTTCGCCGGAACCGGTGCTTTACCCTTACCTGACTCGCCTTGATCTTTTAGTTGCCATGTCCCAAGAAGCCTACACGCGGTTTGTCCGCGATCTTGAACCGAAGGGCATACTGCTTTTTGAGGAAGACCTCGTGCGTCTTGACGATTCCCGCCCTGGCCTCAAAGCCTACGGGATTCCCGCCACGCGTTTGGCGGAAGCGCTAGGGCGCAAGCTGGTTCTCAACATGGTTATGGTAGGTTTTATGGTCGGCCTGACCAACGTGGTGAGCTCCCAAGCGGTGCGCCAATCCATCGGTGTCTCGGTTCCGGCGGGAACGGAAGCCCTTAACACAGCAGCGTTTGACAAGGGCCTCGAGTATGCGCTCGCCCTGACAGGGGGCGCACCTATTCTGGCAGCGGAAGGTGTTGTGCCGCCGGCGTAGCCGGTTCATTGGCCGGGTGCCTCTTTCAGGCCAATGCCGCGTCCAGGACCCAGTGCGGACCATCTTTTCGAGCCACGGGCTGCCTTGCCGTTTTGCCGCACTTGACGCACCTTACCGTTTCTCCTAAATTGAATGCTCCGGCGGGATTGTGAGGACACCCGGTTGCCGGCGGGGCGTGTCCGTTAGCCGGCTTGTGTGTCTCTAGGAATGAGGTCTCGTGCTTTTCCCGTCCAAACGTAGCATCTGGGCTGTTGGCGCGATACTTTGGGTGCTTGGGCTTGCGGCTCCGCGCCCAACGGAAGCCTTCACGACGGTCGCCGCACGGCACGGCATGGTTGTTTCGGGCGAGCCGATAGCCTCCAGAGTCGGCGTGGAGATTCTGAAAGCCGGCGGCAATGCCGTGGACGCCGCAGTGGCGGTGGGCTTTGCGCTGGCGGTCACTCACCCTTTTGCCGGCAACCTGGGCGGCGGCGGCTTTATGCTGATTCGGCTGGCCAACGGCCGCTCGACCTTCATTGACTATCGTGAAGAAGCCCCGGGTGCTGCGACGCCCACCATGTACCTTGATGCTCATGGCAACATTGTGCCGGGGCTTTCAACCGTCGGGGCGCTTTCCGTGGGAGTCCCTGGGACGGTGGCTGGCTTTGCCTTGGCTGAGAAGGACTATGGGCGGCTCGGTCTGAAAGCAGTGATGCAGCCGGCTATTCGCCTGGCCGAGCAAGGCTTTCCTGTCAGCTATTGGCTCAGCCGGTCGCTCAAGCTCCACGCGGCCCTCCTCTCCAAATTCAGCGAAACCCGACGCATCTATCTGCGCAACGGAAACTTTTACCGCCCCGGTGAAATCTTTCGCCAGCCCGAGCTCGCCCGCACCCTGAAAATGATTGCTGACCGCGGGCCGCAGGCATTCTATCGGGGGCCCATTGCCCGTCAGATTGTTGCGACCATGCGGAAATATCACGGCATCATCACGTTGAAAGACTTGGCGGCTTATCGGGCCATCGTACGAAAGCCACTTCGGGGAAATTTTCGCGGCTACAACATTTTGACCGCTCCCTCGCCAAGCTCCGGCGGGGTGGCGCTCGTGGAAATGCTGAACATTCTTGCGCCTCTCCACCTCGGTCCGCCGAATTCGTATGAATCCATTCACCTCATTGCCGAGGCCATGCGGAGGGCTTACGCTGACCGCGCCGCCTATCTGGGCGACACGGATTTCGTCTCGGTGCCGATTGCCGGCCTGATCAGCCCGGCTTACGCGGCCAAGCTGCGCCAGGAAATCCTGCACTCTCCGCCCGACGCCCCGATTCATGCCGGCAATCCGTTGCCATTCGAACATCCCAACACAACCCATATCTCCGTGGTGGACTCCGCCGGCAACGCCGTCTCCAACACCTTCACGCTGAATAATGGATACGGCAGCGGCGTGACCGTGCTCAAGGCCGGCTTCCTCCTCAACGATGAAATGGATGATTTCACTTCCAAGCCTGGCGCTCCCAATATGTATGGGTTGATTCAGAGCCAGGCGAATGCCATCGCCCCGCGCAAACGCCCCCTCTCCTGCATGACGCCCACCATCGTGACGCGCTCGGGAAAATTGCGGCTGGTGCTGGGCTCGCCCGGCGGCTCGACGATTATGAACACGGTGCTCCAGGTGCTGCTGAATGTGCTGGTTTACAAAATGGACATTCGCGAGGCGGTCACGGCGCCGCGCTTCCACGACCAATGGATGCCCGATAAGTTATATCTCGAACGCTGGGGATTCTCCGCCGATACGGTTTCGCGCCTGAAGGCCGCGGGGTATAAAATTGCTTTCCGCGGCCCGATGGGCGAATGCGAGGCCATCGAAGTGGATCCGAAGACGGGCTGGAAATTCGGAGCGGCCGACCCGCGCAGCAATGGAAGGGCGGTGGGCTACTGATGGAATTTGCCTTATCCACGCACCTTTTCGTCAATGAACGGCTCTCGCCGCACATTCTGGATCACATCCTG
>JAKASC010000257.1 GCA_021828245.1 Acidobacteriota bacterium | reverse complement strand
AATCATCAAAGTATTGGCCTCGGACGTTGCTAAACAGGCCTGGGGTATCGCCGCTGAAATGGGTCAAAAAAAGGTCGAAAAATCCGTCGTTGTCATAATCGCCCACCCCCACGCCCATGTTCGCCTGCTCCTGACCGTCGCCGTTCACGGCCACACCCGAATCGAGCGCCACGTCGGTGAACGTACCGTCCCGATTATTGCGGAACAGGAGATTTGGTGAAGAGTCGCAGGCGACGAAGATATCCGGCCATCCATCGTTGTCATAATCAAACGCCACGGCCGAAAGGCCGTAGCGGCCGCCCGGTTTGAGGATCCCGGCGCTAGCCGTGACGTCCGTAAACGCGCCGCGACCGTTGTTGTGGTAAAGGGCACAATATTCCTTGGGTAGTCCAAGCGGCCCGCAAGCCACGGGAACCCCCTCAAACTCGCAATAGCGGCTCGACCCGCCGGCCGGAAGCGCCGCCAAATCAACTTTCACATAGTGAGAAACAAACAGGTCTAGATGCCCATCGCGGTCGTAGTCCACAAAAGTGCATCCGGTGGCAAAGCGGGGCCCTTTCTGGGCAAGGCCGGTGGTTTCCGTTACCTCGGTAAAAGTCCCATTGCCGTTGTTGTGGTACAGCACATTTTTGCCATAATAGGTTAAAAACAGGTCATCATAGCCGTCGTTGTCGTAGTCGCCGACGCAGACACCGTAACCCCAGCCGGTGTGGGTCAGGCCGGCCCTCTCGGTTACATCTGTGAATGTGCCATCGCGATTATTATGATAGAGGCGATTGGTCGGTTCCTGGGCGCTTGGCAAACCGTTGAGCCGAGTCCCGCTAATTAAGAAAACATCCAACCAACCATCGTTATCGTAGTCGAAAAAGGCAATGCCACAACCATTAGCCTCAAAAATGTATTTTTTGTGGTGGACGCTGCCGTAGATTACCGGGGCGCGCAGCCCCGCTCTCTGGGCGACATCCGTGAGGGTGACAGGAAAAGGCCGGCCGGAGAACTTAGGGCGCGGAGCAGGTTGGACTCCGCGGGTTGCCATTCCTTGCGCCAAAGCTCGGCGTGCGGCAAGGCTTAAGCCGGTTGCGGCAAGCCCGTGGAGAAAATGACGGCGTGTAAGGCTCATGCTTGCTGATGGCGTTGGTCTGGCCCTTGTAGAGGATTAGGGTTTAGCATCGGGAACTCCTCCGCTCGCTCTCTGTATCCCACGTCGAATCAAGGCCTTACGAGCCTGGGCGGCCCGCTGTAGTCTAGCATAGACGGCCATCTGTTGATCTGCTTGGCGTCGGTGGCCAACATGGAGGAGAGCTATGCCAAGCTCATAATGAACTGTCGGGTCGTTGGGGGCCAGGCGCGCGGCCGTCGCAAGGGGTGAAATGGCCTCTTGGCTCTTCCCATCGGAGACGAGTGCCCGTCCCAGCGCCGTCAAAATGAGCGGCGACTGCGGTTCAAGCGCGGCGGCTTGGCGAAGATATTGCACCGCACGACTCCAATTTCTCGCCCTCCATGCCATTTCTCCGAGCTGATATTCCGCCTCGGCATTTTTCGGGTTGACCCGCAGCTCATCTTCAAACTGCCGGCGTGCTTGTGCGAGGGTTTGGTTGTCTGTAGCCATTCGCAGCAAGAGCTTGCCAAGGCGATAGTGAACGTTCGGCAAGGAAGGGTCAAGCGTCAGCGCCTTTCGGTACTCCGCTGCCGCATCCTGCAGCTTACCCTGAAATTCCAACACTTCGGCATTAAACTCGTGTGCTCGGGCAGAGCCCGGAGCCACGCGGAGCAAGCGCTCAGAAAAGTGGGTCGAGAGGTCCGAATAAAGGTGCGTCGCCGCATAAAGGATGTCGGGGTCGTTCGGAAACGTCTCAACCAGGGAGTTCATCAGCGCGGTGGCTTGACCCATCTTGCCCAAATTCATGGCGCAACTGACGCCGTCCAGCCCCATCTGGCGCTTCATGGGCAGTCGGCGAACAGCCGGGAACAAACTCGTCAGGATTGGCAACGCCGCTTGGCAGTCACCTCCTTCGGCCAAACTGAGCACCAAAAACTCATGGGGAGCTTTTAGCGAGGGGGCAAGCCGGATCGCTTCCCGGCACGACGCGGCGGCCGAATTGAACTGATGAGCGGAATACTGCGCGACGCACAGATTGGCACGCAATGGGGCGACACGCGGCTGGGCTTGCACGAGCTTCTGATAGGCGGCGATGGCCACGGCGAACTGACCGGCCTGCATGGCTTCGGAAGCTCGGGTTTGCAGTTGCTCCATGGCCACCCTCGACATCTGGGCAGAGGCCGGCTTGGTCTGCTGCCCCAGTGCCCCGCTTAGCGCCCATAATACCGCTGTTGCAGCTAACCCCGATCGTTCTCGCCAGCGCTTCATCTTATGGCCCTCAGTGGCGCCGTCAAACGCCTTGCAGAAGTGATTGCTATGCCGCGAAGCGGCCTTGCCGCCATCCGCCCAGGGACCTCCTGCTCAACGGGATTGCGGCACGGGCGGAGGCGCTGCCATTTCCTTTTGCTGTTTTTGCAACGAGGCGGCCTGCAACTTCTGAGCCGTTGCAAATTCGCGTTGAGCGCCGGCGCGGTTG
>JAKASC010000256.1 GCA_021828245.1 Acidobacteriota bacterium | reverse complement strand
CGTGGCCCAAAAAGAGGTTGGCGGTTTCCTCGCCTTCCTTCTCGCTTCCTCCCGCGCAATCTCGCAGGTCAAGCACAATTTGGTTGGCGCCTTGGGCGATGAGTTGTTTAAGGTCGGCGGCAATTTCGCGGGTTTTCCCCGGGTTGAAGGTAAGGACATGGAGATATGCCGTGTGACCGTTGATCATCTTGGCCTCGACGGGCGGCGGCGGGAGAATCTCTCGCGTCAGCGTCAGCTTCAGCGGAGCGCCACGGTTAGCGCGAATAATGGATAAATGCACCGGCGTTCCCGGAGGGCCGTCAAGAATCCGATCGAGTTGAATGACGGAAAGTCCGTGCGTGGGGCGATCCTCTAGCGTGTCAAGTAGGTCGCCCGGCTCAATGCCCGCCTTCGCAGCCGGGCTTCCCGGTAGCACGGAAACAATGGTGGTGTATCCCATTCGCTTGGAGAGATAAAGGCCAACCGTGCCCGGTCCGGGTTGGGGATGGGCAAGATATTCTTTATACTCCTTGGCCGTAAAGTAGGTGCTGTAGGGATCGAGCGCGGAGAGCAGACCGCGAATAGCGCCTCGCGTGACCTTCTTCAGATTGGGCTGCGTCACATATTCCTGCTGGATGCGGGACAAGACCTCGCCATAAACACCGAGGTCTCGGTAAGTCTGGTCATCCCTGGCTTGAGACTTGCTGAGAACCGCCCCCATGGCTGCGTAAAGCAGCAGCCCGCAGGAAATCAAAATCAGAATGAGACGCGCTCTTTTGGCCATCAGGCTCCCCACACTCCTTCGGCGGCTTCTTCGCCACCCGCGGATTCGGTCATTATAGCATTCCCTCGACGTTAGATGCACAATTCCCCGATTTCGGACGGTTGGCTAATTGAGAGCGGGGAGTTGCAACCGGATTCGCCTCTGGGCATTGCTTAGCCGAGCAGAGGACAAGCGTTCCCGGCCGCCGAGGCAAAAGCAACCGCTTCCGCAGCCGCTTACAGGCCACCAAAGCGCAGCACAATACCCGTCGAGATGCGGAGATGGGTGTGATGGTCGGGATTCAGGTGGGCACGCAGCCAGTCCGCCTGAATGGCGCGCACCCAGAGCGGCCCGAAGATTTTCACGTCCAAGCCGCCGCCCAGCGCCGTGGCGAGGGCGTTGCCGGTAGTGATAATCGGAGGGCAAGTAACTCCGATAACCTGAATGCAGGCGGGAACGGTGAACCGATTGGTGCCGTGGACCACGCCGACGAGCGCATGGGCGAAGGGAATGACGCGAGGGATTCCGTGAATCGAGATCTGCGGCCCAAAGAGAGCGGTCGTCTGGGCCTCTTGATATCCGAAAGGCGAACCGTACTGCCGGCTGACGTCCGCCACGATGCCAAGCCAAGGGGCGAAGCCGCCCTCCACAGACGCATCCCAGCCGTTCAGGTTGAAGCTCGGACCGGTCGAACTGGAGGGGGTATTTTGCTGGGCGCGAACCAAGGTGTAGCCGCCAAAAAGCGCCACGCGCGGGATGAGCTGCGCTCGCAAAGCCGGCGCCAGACCGAAAAGCAAAAGACCGGCCACCATCAGTTTTCGCACGCTCTGACTCCTTAGATCACCTTTTCCGTGGCCGCGCCATTCGGCGAGGCCGAGGCGACATCAAATTCAGCATTCGGGTTGCAAAAGTTCTCCCCTTGGCGCCGGGTTCACCATCCGAATTACGGGCCAGGTCCGGAGGACACGCTGCCTGGTTCTCAGTCCTGGATGCGGATGCGGCGCATGCCGGGAGCCGGCCGCGGCTCCTTGCGCAGCCACTCGATGGTTTCGTCAAGCAGCGAGCGCATGGCTTCCAGCACTTCGATGCCGGCGTTCCGTAGATGCCGCGCCGAGGGTGGCAGCGGCCCGCGCGAGCGCGCCAGCAGCGGCCGCAGCCCGCGCAGCAGGGAGCGCAGGCATTCCGCCGCCGCGTCTTCCGGCGCTTCACTTCGAGGTCGGGCTCTCCGTTTTGGATTCGGCATTGCTCCTCCCCATGATGACAACCAGTTCACCATTGCGCACGCGGGCGCTCAGCGGCTCACAACGCGCCACACGCTGGGGCAGCGCGATGTGTCGCTTGTAGCCTCCCACGCGGATGACCAGCTCGTCAAGCTTCTTGTAAAGGTCCACCTGTTCGGCGCTCACAAACGGCAGGCGCATTTCCAGGTGGTAATTCCCGTTGACCTTGCGAAAACGGTAGGGGGGCTGGTCAAAGAATTGCTTCGCCGGATCGCGCGACCCATAGAGTTCCTTGCCCAGCCGCTTCAGCCGCTCCGTGCCCAGGACCTCATCTTGGAACAAGGGCACGCGCCAAACGGGCACCGGCGCAAAGAATTCCTCGACAGCGCGGATCCACCGTTCTTGGGTTTCCTTCCAGGCGCTGAAAAATCCCCCCTCCATTCCCTCCGGCAAAATGCGATTGATGATCACCGCGTCCACGGTCAGCCCATAGAGACAAAAATAGGTGAAGGCCCGCTGAGTCTCTTTAAGAACCACTTTCTCCGGGTTCGTAACCAACCGCACGGTGGTGATTTTCGGATCGCCTAATACCTTATCAATCCCGCAGAGTTTGTGGTGCAAGTCCTCAAGATTGGCGAAGTATTCTTCC
>JAKASC010000255.1 GCA_021828245.1 Acidobacteriota bacterium | reverse complement strand
GCTTTTGGCCCTGCTCGACCAGCCCCAGGCGACCCTGGCTGATATCCTGCGAATGATGGATGAGCCGGGCTTCCGGAGAATCGCGGCCTCAAGAGTCCGCAACGCTCAGGTGCGCAGCTTTTGGCTCCGGGAATATGAGAGCTATCCCGCGCGCTTTCGCGCGGAAGCTATCGCTCCCATTCAAAATAAGGTGGGCGCCTTCCTGGCTGATCCGGTTTTGAATGCCATCCTGACCCAGCCGAAAAGCGCCTTTGATCTGAGGCGCCTCATGGACGAGGGCAGGATTCTCTTGGTAAACATTGCCAAAGGGAAAATTGGTGAAGACAGCGCCGCGCTCCTGGGAGCGTTGTTGGTCTCGCGGATTGGTTTAACCGGCCTGAGCCGGGCCGACGTGCCCGAGGCGAACCGGAAGGATTTTTATCTTTATCTCGACGAGTTCCAGAGCTTCACGACACTGAGCCTGGCAAACATGATGTCGGAGTTGCGAAAGTATCGCGTCAATCTCATTTTGGCACATCAATTCCTTTCGCAGTTGGACATTCGGGTCCGCGATGCCATCCTCGGTAACGTAGGCACGATCATTTCATTCCGACTTGGCCTCGCGGACGCGGAAATCATTGGGAAGGAATTCTGGCCGGAATTTTCTGCCGAGGACCTGATTCGTTTGCCGAATTACAGTGTTTACCTGCGGCTAATGACCAACGGCGTCGTGACCAGATCGTTCAGTGCGGAGACGTTGGAACCGAGAGAGTGATTCCTTTTATTTAAGTGCCATTGACGTCACTGTCATTGTTTTATAGGGGTATTTACTTGACGCCACCGACCACAACCTGTAGTGTTCAAGGTCATGGTCGAGGATTATCCACGAACCTTGATGGAGTTGGAACAACGTTTTATTGACGAACAGACCTGTGCCGAGTACCTCGCAAGCCTGCGCTGGCCGAACGGTTGGAGATGTCCACGGTGCCAAGGACAAGAGGCTTGGCAGATTCGGCGGAATCGCTGGCGGTGTGGGCATTGCCGGTATGAAATATCGGTCACGGCTGGGACCCTCTTTCAGGACAGCCACTTGCCGCTGAAAACTTGGTTTCGAGCGATGTGGTACGTCACTAACCAGAAGAACGGCATCAGCGCCTTGGGATTACAGCGTGCGCTGGGCCTGGGCAGCTACAAAACTGCTTGGGCGATCTTGCACAAGTTGCGTCGCGCCATGGTCCGGCCAGGCCGCGACCGGCTGAGGGGCGTGGTTGAAGTCGACGAAACGTACTGGGGCGGTGAGGAACCCGGCGTTGCGGGACGAGGAGCGGAAGCTAAAGCCCTGATTATCGTGGCCGCTCAGGAAAATGGGAAAGGCATCGGCCGCATCCGACTGCGCCGCATCCCTGACCTGACTCGCGTCCGCCTGCACGGGTTCATCGCTGAGGTTATCGAGCCCGGAAGCACCGTCCGAACCGATGGTTTGCCCGCTTACCTGGGGTTGAGGGGCTATGTCCACGACCGTCAGGTTCAGCATCGTCAATCGGAAGGAGAATATTTGCTGCCGCGCGCACATCGGGTCGTTTCACTCCTGAAGCGATGGATGCTGGGCACCCACCAAGGTGCGGTCGGCCACGATCAATTGGATGCTTACCTCGACGAATTCACTTTCCGGTTTAACCGTCGCACGTCGGCATCCCGGGGAAAGCTGTTCTATCGTTTGGCTCAACAGGCGGTGCAAGTCGACCCGGTTCCGTTCGCAACTCTGATCAAACCACAACCTGTGGGGGTTGGTGGCGTGAAGTAAATACCCCTATTGGATAATGAAATAACAGCACAGGCGCTTTCAGATGCCATGGCAGAGCTGGACGCAGAATCTTCTCTGGGGGTACTGGTGGAATTTGACGCCGGCCTCGGACGGTGTGGTCTTCCGCCCGGTCCTGCGCTTGTTGAGCTGGCTCAAAAGATTGAAAAGATGCCCCGACTTCTCTTCGAAGGTCTCATGAGCTTTTTCGGAAATGTGTGGGGGCCTGAGGAAGAGCGGAAGAAAAGCGTCAAGCAGGTGGCCGAGCGGGTGGAGATTTCGCTCGAGGCGTTTCGCAAGGCGCGGATGCCAGTTAAGATTGTTTCCGGAGGCTCGACTCCTTCGGCTGCTTTCGCCCACGAGATCCCTGGCTTGACCGAGATCCGGCCAGGCACATACGTATTTAATGATCTCAACACGTTTTACCAAGGGGCCTGCAAGATTGAAGACTGCGCTGTTCGCGTGGTGACCCGGGTCGTCTCGAACGCAGTTTCAGGCCGCGCAATGGTAGACGCTGGGTCGAAAGCTCTCTCGTCCGATTGCCTACTCTCTGGGCCTAAGACGGGACACGGGCTTGTGACGGAAAACCCGGACATCCGGCTTATTGGGCTCAGCGAAGAGCATGGGCATCTGGATGTCACGAATGTAGCCCGCAAGCTTCGCGTTGGAGATGTGCTTAGCATTATTCCCAACCACGTGTGCACTTGTGTGAATATGCACGACGACGTTTTCTTACTTCGCAACGGGGAAGTGGTTGGATCTTGGCGCATTGCGGCCAGAGGAAAAATTCGCTAGAGCTTCCGACAGAATCAACCTTTGCTAGATCCGTGGTATATAGGGGTTGCCGTT
>JAKASC010000027.1 GCA_021828245.1 Acidobacteriota bacterium | reverse complement strand
GGTGCTACTTTCCGCATGGGGTGTAAGCTCCTTTTCAAGGATTTGGTCTTCGCTTGCAAGGCGAAACCAACTTACACCCTCCTCCTTTTACACACCAGAATTTACGTCACCAATCGCTTTCCCACTTCGGAACCTATGTTTCCGTTGAAGGGGCGCTGCCGTCGTTGGTAAACCATTGGAAAGACCCAAGACGGAGCGATTACATTTCCAGAGGCCTCATCTCCTCTGGGCGAGAAAGAGACCACGCGCCGCTCTTGGTGGCGAAAGCTCAAAGGGCACGGGCAAGGCATCTGGCGCCGACCGACATAGACCAAATTCGGGTCCGGAGGCAATATGACGACAAAAAGGCGCGAGCGAGTGCCGCGAGGGAAGTCTGGCCCTGCTGTTTGGCTTGCGGTATTTTCCGTCGCCTTCGCCACGACGCCAAGCAGCTTCAGCACGAGCCCGACCCTCTTGTTAGAGCTAACACGCAGCATCCCGACGTGCAGCGGGGCGCCCCTCTATCGGCTCCGCGTGGTCTCAGCCTCGCGCGAACGGGCGGCGGCCTTCGCGGTGGGGCTTTGCCGCCACTTATGTTTCCATTGCATCCGGCGCCCCGCAACACTAAACTGCCCAATGGATTGAGCGGTGCCCAGTTGAGCTGGGAGGTCCTAAATAGCAATTGGTGTTTATAAGGAGAGTGATCCGATGGGTATGAAAAAGATTTCGCGGCGGGATTTTATGGGAAGAACCGCGGCCACAACGTTGGCCACTGGCGCCCTGGGCGGCAAAGCCTGGCGGCTGGATGCTTCCCCGATTCCTTCACCGACGCGACCCGTTGCCGCGAGCGACCGGGTTCGTTTTGGGATGATTGGCGTGGGCATGCGCGGTGCTTACCTAATGGCAACCTCGATTGGTCTTCCCGGTGTTGAGTGCGCCATGGGCTGTGACCTCTGGGACGGCCGAGTGACCTTGGCCAAGGAAATCGGCGGCGCCGACCTTCCCGTCACCAAGCGCTATCAGGACATTCTCGACAACAAGGACATTGATTGTGTCGTCGCCGCCGTGCCCGACCACTGGCACAAACGAATCGTCCTGGACGCCGTGAGTGCCGGCAAGGACATTTACGTGGAAAAGCCCATGACCCACGAAGTCCCTGAAGGTTTTGAAATCATCGCCGCCGCCGAAAGCGCTCGTCGTATTGTGCAATGCGGGAGCCAAGAGCCGAGCTCCGTGGTCTATCAAAAGCTCAAAGAGCTGCTCGCCCAGAATGTGGTCGGTGACCTTTGCCTCATTGAATCATCGCTTGGGCGGAATAACCCTTGCGGAGCGTGGGAGTACGGTATTCCTCCCGATCTTTCACCGCAAACCCTCGATTGGGAAACCTGGCTCGGCCCGGCGCCCAAAATTCCGTTCAACAAGGAGCACTGGGCGCGCTGGCGGTGCTGGCAGGTTTACGGCGAAGGGGTGTCGGGTGATTTATTCATCCACATGCTCACTGGCATCCATTTTGTGCTCGGCGTGATGGAGCCGCCCAGGCGCGCGCTTTCAACCGGCGGCTTGTTCCGCTGGCATGATGGGCGCGACGTGCCCGATGTCCTCACCACCACCTACGATTACCCCGGCTTCCGCGTCACGCTCCGCGTCACCTTGAACACCGATGACCCCGAAGTCTATCGTTTTCTCGGGTCGCGCGGCATCGTGCACCTCAACGGCATCGAAAATCCATCCGGGTTCACCATTTCGCCGCAGGATGGCAAGGACCACAGCCCCTGCACCCCGGCTTGGCCGCATCCGATGGCCGCCGCTTACTCCAAAAAGTGGCATGCTCGGCACGACCAAGCTCCCGGCACCGCTCAAGCTTCCCAGGTGATTGGATACGAGGCTCCCCCGCGCTACGACGACACGCGGGATCACTTGTGGAATTTCTTCCAATCGGTGCGCACGCGCCAACCCTCCGTCGAGGGGCCGGAGTTTGCCAACGCCGCCGCCATCGCCTGCCACATGGCGAACTTCTCCTATTTCAACCAGTGCATCGCCGTGTGGGATGTCCATCAGCGCGAAATCGTAAAAGCGTAGGTCAGGCGAAAAACACCGATGGGTCGCGTGCGATGAGCCTCGTCATTCACCTTTCACGGCGGCCGCACCCAACGCCGGCCATAGCGCTTGCGATGGCAAAAAAGAAGTTGCCTTACGGGGTGGCTGAGGGTCCGCTTACGCCGCGGAAATGAGAGGCTGTTGGCGGGGAGCTTTCATGGCACTGCGGAAAGCCTCGCAAATCTCCCCTCGGGCTTCATGCGAAAGCGCAGCAAGGGCTTCGGCGGGCGCCGGAAAGCGATCCGACAGACGATATTGTCCGGACAGCATCGTGCTCACCGCAACCAGTGCCAGAATCTCCTCGTCGCGCGGCGCGTGGTCGGCGAAGTAAGCCAGAAAACCTTCTGACTCCTTGGCTGAGCGCTCTACCAGCGCCTGAACCTGCTCGAGGAAATAACGCTTGATGCGGGCATCATCCATCGGATCCTCGGTCGCTCGGCAGCAGGGGGTCGTCCGGCTAGGCAAACCTTAACAAGGAACGCCGCTCAACCGATGCGGGAGCGTGCGCAAAAACTCGACTTCGCCCAGTTCGGTTTTTAGCCGAAGGCAGGTGGGGCAAACCAGGATGATGCTGGGTACGGGGTGGTCGTCCAAACGTTGCACGTCCCAGCCGGCGCGGATTGCCTCATCGCCGCCCGGCAGTCGCGCGTCACAGTACCAGCAACGACCCTTACCCGTCGTGCAAATCGCGTACAGCGCTTCCTGCACGTTCATCCCTTCCTCCTTTTCCTGGCGCGCCTGCGATTGGATAAAACAGAAGGGGCTGCTCCCGCCCGGAAACAGCCCCTCCTTCTTGCCGTGCTGTGCATACGAATCCAAAATTCGCTCAAAGGTTGCTCGGTCCCTCCAAAAGCCCGCCGCCAGGAGAGCGTGACCGCGGCTACCTTGGCTCCTCAAGAAATTTCTTTGCCATAGCGATAAACTCGCGCGCGTGCTCAAGCGATTGTACCGCCCGCTCTGGGCTGACCGGCGGTTCAGGCAGCGGGTCGTACTCCGCAACGTTCCTTAAGTCGAAGTCATCAATGAGATAGCGGTGAAACTTCGGGTCCACGCGCTTTGACTTGGCGAAGACCGCGCCGAACAACCCAATGACTTCCTGATGCTTCCTCGCCCGCTGACCGTCGGCCAGCAACATGGCTCTTGCAGCGTGCTCCATCGCCAAATACGCCCCGTTGGCAGACCCTCGCGGAAAACCGTTCACCAAGTCCATCTCAGCCTCCCGAAGCATCTCCACCGCAAGACGAATGTGCGCGTCGGCTTCGCTCTTCATTCGACCGGAATTGCGTACTCAGAGATAACCCTCGTAAAATTCGTCCTACCTTCCCTGAAGTCCGCCTCGCGAATCGGGACAACTGAGATCACAAGCCCGTGTTCGAGCGACAGGTCTGACACGACCTCGCTGATGCGAGCCATCTCGTCGTAACGGTTTTCCATCTCGGAGAGCAGCAAGGCGATATCGAGGTCGGAATCTATCGGCAGCTCAATTCCCGCATCGGGCCGCGCGTAGGAGCCGAAGACATACAGCCCACGGAAACGGTCGCCATAGAGCTCCTGCAGCTTGTGCATGAGCGTGTCCAAGATGGGCTGAACCCTGCCGCTTGCCCAGCGGTGCAGGTCATCCATGACCGGTCTGAGCGTTTGGCGGTCCGCGGCCCCAAAGGCCCAGACGCCGATGCCTCGCCAGGAAAACTCGAAGCCGATTTCTCCGAGGTCGCTCGTGCTGACCAAAGCCTTACTCCTCCCTCTTAGGTCGCGTTCGCTCACCACCCACGCAACTGAAGCCTCTCCCCAGCGGTTCCTGAAAATCTCGCCAACTTGCCGCGCCGAAGCCGGATCGCTCTCGACTCCGCCGAGAATCGCGCTCCACTCGGCGCACCCCGGCGTGACGCGCGTCAGATGCGGCCAGTCTCTGTGGAATTCCTCGACACGTGCTCCCAACTCCGCCTGTAGGTTCACAGGCCAGTCAGCCCATTCGAACAGCACGAAGCAGCCGGCGCCCGAGAACACGCGCTGCACGGACAAGCCGCTGGCAGGCTCGCCCAGGACAAACCTGCCATGCATCAAGCCTCGTGATTCAGCCCCGAACCGCTCCGCGATGTTTTGGCGGAGCCGTTCTTCCATCTTCGGCGAGTAAGAACTCAGGGCTAGCACCGCTGTTAGTGACCCCCTCTGCGGAATCTGAAGCTCTCAATTCTTTCCCCCTTAAGCTCGATTATGGATTCATACTTGTTCTCCGCGAGGCTCGCGTAGCAACACCTGATCGAGCGCCGAGGGTAGCCAGCGTCGGGGTTCCCCAGCGATAGCATTCTGGTGCTGAGCGGCAATGTCAGGTGCTCCTTCGCTTCGAGGTAAGGAGCAGAGACGCTCTGCGGCGCATCGCCGGGAAGGTTTGGGGAGCGAATGGTGCAGGCTACGTGGACTGCCGGGCCGTTGCCGATGTTGATAAGCTCGTAATACCCGTTCTCGTCAGGGACGGCACGCGCAACCGTCTCCGGCAACCCGACCGCCGGCGAGTTTCTCTCGATGGTTACAGCTCCTCGGAGCGCGAGGATTGGCTTCGAAAGGCTCTCGCTCTGTTCATTGGACGCCCTCTTTATGCCCCAGGTCAGCCACACGTAAGCTCCAACGGCGGCCAGGTTCGCCAGCAGGATCCAGTTTGTCGCGCTCGCTGTGTCCATCCAGCGAAGAATGACGGTTGCAGCCAATGGCGATCCTCCCGGTAGCCTTTACGAGCACCCGCTGGTGCTTCCGCAATTCATGCATCTATAGCAGGCGCCGTTACGGACCATAATGGCGCCGCAGTCGGGGCAACTGGGAGCGTCGTCGTCTGGCTCGACGCCGGCCAGTTGTGGCTGCACGATGCCCGTGGCGACGCCCAAAGTTTCACCCGGCCGGGCCGCACGGCTGAACTCGGTGGCGAGGTTCGCGGCTCTCGACGCTTCCACGCCGCTTGGCGGCTCGACGCTGGCGTTTTCGCGCGGCTGGGCGTCGCGCGGCAAAAACTTCAGTGCCAGCCAGCGGAAGATATAATCCATCACTGACTTGGCGTATTTGATCTCCGGGTTCGGCGTATAGCCGCTCGGCTCAAAGCGCGTATGGCTGAACTTGTCGCACAGCACCTTGAGCGGCACGCCGTATTGCAGCGCCAGTGACACCGCCGTGGCAAACGAATCCATCAGGCCCGAGACGGTTGAGCCTTCCTTCGCCATGGTGATGAAGATTTCGCCCGGCTGCCCGTCCTCATAAAGGCCGACGGTCAGATAGCCTTCGTGCCCACCCACCGAAAACTTATGCGTAACGGCGCGGCGCTCGTCCGGCAACTTGCGGCGGTAGGCCTTGGGTCGCTCCGGGCTCGTGGCCGGCGCGAGAGTTTCCGCCTTCTCCGGTTGCTGGGAAGCAGCGGCCGATTCCTTCTTGGCGCCCGCCGTATTGAGCGGTTGCACGTGCTTTGAGCCGTCGCGGTAAATGGCGATGGATTTCAGCCCCAGCCGCCACGCCTCGATGTAGGCTTTTTCAATGTCTTCCACGGTGGATTCTTCCGGCATATTCACCGTCTTCGAAATGGCTCCCGAGATGAACGGCTGCACGGCGGCCATCATGCGCACATGCCCCATCCAATGGATGGCGCGATGTCCGTTCGCGGGCTTGAGCGAGCAATCAAACACCGGCAAATGCTCCGGCTTCAGGTGCGGCGCGCCCTCGATGGTCCCGTTCTGGTCAATCCAGTTGACGATTTCGGAAGCCTCGACCTCCGTGTAGCCGAGCCGCAACAGCGCCGTCGGCACCACGTTGTTGACGATCTTGATCAGCCCGCCACCCACCAGCTTCTTGTACTTCACCAGCGCCAGGTCCGGCTCGATGCCCGTCGTGTCGCAATCCATCATGAAGCCGATGGTGCCGGTGGGCGCCAGCACCGTCACCTGGGCGTTGCGGTAGCCGTGCTTGATGCCGCTCTCCAGGCACTTGTCCCAAACTTTGCGCGCCGCCTCATAGAGCGATTCCGGCACGTTGCGTCGGTTGATGCCGTTTAGAGCCTCGCGGTGCATGGAGATGACCTCGATAAAAGCATCACGGTTCACCGGGTAGCCGGGGAACGCCCCCATCTCGGCGGCCATCCGCGACGATTCCAAATACGCTTCGCCGTGCATGAGCGCCGTAATCGCGGCAGCATAATCGCGCCCCGCGTCGGAATCATAGGGCCGGCCGGTCGCCATCAATAGCGCTCCCAAATTCGCATAGCCGAGCCCCAGCGGGCGGAAGTCGTGCGAGTTGCGCGCGATTTTCTCGGTCGGATAGCTGGCGTTGTCCACAAGAATTTCCTGCGCCGTAATCATGATGTCCACGGCATGGCGAAAGGCTTCCACATCAAATTCGCCGTCCGCCCGGAGAAACTTCATTAAATTGAGCGAGGCCAGGTTGCAGGCGGAGTCATCCAGAAACATATATTCCGAGCACGGATTCGAAGCGTTGATGGGCGCTGTGGCCTTTGACGTGTGCCATTTGTTAATCGTGGTATGAAACTGCATGCCCGGATCGCCGCACTGCCAGGCCGCCTCGGCAATCTTACGCATGAGGTCGCGCGCCCGATAGGACTTGACCGGCTCGCCTGTCGTCACCTTGCGCGTCACCCAGTCCTTGTCTTCGACGACCGCTTGCATGAATTCGTCCGTCACGCGAACGCTGTTGTTGGCGTTCTGGAAAAAGATGGAGCTGTAGGCTTCGCCATCGAGCGAGGCGTCATAGCCCGCCTCGACCAACGCCCAGGCCTTGCGTTCCTCTTTCGCCTTCGACTCGATAAACTCTTCTATGTCCGGATGGTCTAGGTTAAGGATGACCATCTTGGCGGCGCGCCGCGTCTTGCCGCCGCTCTTGATGACGCCCGCGAAGGCGTCATAGCCGCGCATGAACGAAAGCGGGCCCGAGGCCACGCCGCCGCCCGACAGCGTCTCCCGAGAGGAGCGCAAGGGCGAGAGGTTCGTGCCCGTGCCCGAACCCCATTTGAAGAGCATCCCTTCCGTTTTGGCCAGATTCAAGATGCTTTCGAGGTCATCTTGGACGGAGTTGATGAAGCAGGCGGAGCATTGCGGATGGCGGTAGGCCTCGGTTTCCTTCTTAATCTCCCCCGTGGCCGGCTCATAATACCAGCCCGTCCCGCGCGAACTGCGGCGGTATTTGTGCCACAAGCCACAATTGAACCAGACCGGCGAATTGAACGCCGCCTTTTGGCGGACCAGCAAGTGGGTCAGCTCATCGCGAAACGTTTTGGCATCGTCCTCAGTCTTGAAGTACCCGCCCTCGACACCCCAATCGGCAATCGTATCCGCCACACGGCTGATGAGCTGCTTCACGCTCGACTCGCGCTCCGGCGTCCCCAGTTTGCCGTGAAAATACTTCGACGCCACGATGTTCGTGGCCGTCATGGACCAATCCTTCGGCACTTCGACGCCGCGCTGCTCGAAAATCGTCTGGCCTTTTTCGTTCTGGATGGCCGCCGTCCGCAGCTCCCACTCCACCTCGCTGAAAGGCGACACCCCCGGCTGCGTGAAGAAGCGACTGAACGTGAGACCGCGACCGGCTCGACGGGACGCCGAGCCAGTTCCCACGGCTCCCTCGACCGAAACGCCGACGCCTTTGGCTTCCATGGGCGTAGTATTCCGTTCTTCCATCCGAACCTCCCTTTTTAATTGCGCTGCATCTTGTTCCTACTTTAATTAGATGCCTTCTTGGTTATCCCGGTCGATCCAAAACTTCGTTTTCGCGCGCCGGTCTTCCGATGCGCTCAGCCAGCCCGTCCACTCCCTGGCGATGTCCCGGTCCAAACGGTCACCACCGGTTCAACGGCCCAAACGTTAAACCCGTTAACGAGCGATGTCAAGTGAAAAACTACTAAGGATAGGAGATTTCTTCAAAGGAACCCCAAGATATTGTGGCGGCGGCCTTTACCGAATTCGGGGGGAACTTTAAGGTTTCTTCAGCCCTTGCCCCTCGCCTTCTTTTCTGAATGGTGGGGATTGCAAGAAACCCCACCGGCCACCGTGCTGGTCTGCTGGTGGACGTTCGCCGATCAGATACCGACATCCCGCCGGCCCCATGCGCGCCGAATGAGTCGCCTGCGCCGGTACATCCACCCGCTCCCCCGCCCGATATGTCCGGCTTTCGCCATGAACACTCAACGTCATTTCCCCTTCCAGGATGATGTGGGCGGCCTCAACCGGGTGAGCGTGGTCAGGATAAAACGTGCCGGGAGCATCTTCCCAGATAAATGTGCGAGTAAAACCTTCCTCTTGAAGCTGCTTTTCAAGTTCAGGGATGTTCATCTCGTCTGGCCGCTTCTGTGGCTGGCTCATGGCTATTGTTTCGGGTTGCTACCACAAGGAGAACTCGCACCGCCAGTTGGCTCTGCCGAGCTCAGCTCTGTCTTCAGCCAGGATGGCAACGTCCGCATTCGCCGGTGAGAAGCGATCGGTCACCAAGCCCTACCCGGCGCGAATTCTTAGCTAGGAAGCTGAACCTTGAGGTTTGATTTGCTGAGTGCCTGAACCAGGTTAGCTTCAATCGTCTGCCGATCCTGACCACGAGCGACGGCAATTTCGTCCACCAAAAGCTGCCAGGCACGGTCAAACATCTTCTTCTCACGGAAGGAAAGTGATTTCTCTTGGCTCAGGATGAGGAGTCCCTTTAAGACTTCGGCCACCTCTTGCAGAGACCCGCTGCGCATCTTTTCAACGTTTTCTTTGTAGCGGTCCTTCCAGTCGCGGTGGTTCTTGCATCGCCCTTTTTCGAGATAGGCAAGAATATCCTCGATTTCGTTCTGCCGGGCGACCCGCCGCAGGCCGACGCTTTGGACGCTGCCCATCGGCACCATCACCTTCATGCTGGTGGTGGTCAATCGGAGTAAATAGAACGTTTCATTCCGCCCCGTCAGGTTGCGATTGGCAATCTGCTCCACCACGCCAACCCCTTGATTCGGATAGACGACTTTTTCACCGATATGGAATGCCATAACCCCTCTCAAAAAATTCTCTGTGCTTGCTACGCCTCAGACTATGAATTTGAATGCGGAATGTCAAGAGGAAATCGGCTGAACGAAAGCGGTTCCACGCGCCAAAACCGCGCTCCCCACTTCGGTCGCGGCGGCGTGCCCGCCGGGCGTCCGGGCGACGCGAGCCTGGCCTTTCTTCCGCCCAGGGGGTTGACAAATGCAACCGTTAACGGCGAATCTGACGGCAGAGGGGGAACCGAGCCAATGCACGTCCCGCTGCATCTGATCATTGCTCTCGGCCTTTTAATCACGTTTATCCCGTCGCAAATCTTCTGGTTTCGGAGGCTAGGGGAATTAGCTCAACGGGTAATCCGAAGCGAGCGCCTACGTCACGTTCTCGGCGGCGCGGGCGCGATTCTTTATATCTTTCTGTTCGCTTACAACCTCGCTTGGTCACGCCATCGGCCAAGCCCCGTGCGCCTGACCGCCGGCGCCGCGTTCTTGCAGGCACCGTTCCTATGGTGGGTTGTCAGTTCCGTTCTAGGATTTCTCGTGGCCTTACCCTTCTGGTTTGCTAGCCGCGGCAGGCGAAGGAAGCGCGTCGCTTCAAGCCACGGGTCGGCGACCGGCACTTTCGATGCTCATGCGCCCTCGCCCCTGGCAATGTCCGCCGAAGAAGTTTCTCGCACCCCACCAACGGAACCTCACTCAGCTCCCGCCATTCGCACCTCTCGCGATCATTTGTTGCCGTCACGGCGCGATTTTCTTTGGAAGGCTGGGGTTGGACTTGGAGTACTGCCCTTTGCCGCTGATGCCTATGGCGCGGTTTTTGAGTTGGGAGACATCACGGTCACGCATCGCAAAATTCGCCTGGCCCGTTTGCCCCGAAGCTTTGACGGCTTTCGCATCGCGCAGCTTTCCGACCTGCACATTGGCCCCTTTATGACGGCGCGAGAAATCCGCCATGTCGCCGCCATGACCAACCGCCTCAAGCCTGACCTCATCGCGCTTACCGGCGACTTTGTTACCTGGGATGCCTCAACCCAAGGCGCAGCCGTCGAAGCTCTTTCCGGTCTCCGAGCGCCTTACGGCATTTATGGCTGCCTCGGCAACCATGAGCTGTGGACGCATTGCCAAGCGTCCATCACGCGCCTGTTCGCCAAACAAAACGTCAAAATTCTGCGGCAAGAGCGTGCCCTCATCCGTTCCGGCTCCGACGCCATCAATTTGCTCGGCGTGGACTACGAAACGCACATGAAGTTCGCCTTCCACGGTCTCGGCTACGTGCCCGAGTATCTTGCCGGCATCCAGCCGCTCATTCAACCGGACACCGTCAACATTCTTTTCAGCCACAACCCCAACACCTTTGACCGCGCCGCCGAGCTGGGCATTGATTTGAGCCTCGCCGGCCACACGCACGGCGGCCAAGTGACGCTCGATTTCATCAGCCCCGACCTTTCTCCCGCCCGCCTCATCACACCTTACGTGGTCGGGTGGTTTCAAAAACCCGGCGGCCAGCTCTACGTCAACCGCGGCATCGGCACCATCTTCGTTCCCATCCGCTTCGGCGCTCCTCCCGAAATTACGGTTTTCGAACTAACTCGCGCCTAACGGCCGCGCTTGCACCGCCCCCGCGCGACTCTCGGCCCAACCCAGCCCTATCCCCGGGTTGCGGGTGATCTCGCGAACTACTTCAGCCAGACAGGCAACCCTACGCTCGATTGGTGGGCTTGGAGCTCGCGGGCCTCTTTGCACTCGCGACCCTCGCTCCCGCCCTGGCTCTTGCGGCGCTCGACTTGGAGCTGCTACTTTACATGCTTTACGAGCTCACCTCGCTCGATGCGGACCTCCTGCAGCGCTGAGGGTGGCGAGCGGTGTGAGACCTCTAACTCCGTGCGGGCGGCGATTGGGCCGGCCCAAAAGCTATGGAGCCTTTGGTGACGGGAGACGACTCTAAGCAAGGCAGCGCGGCGCAGGGCCGTCGGGGTTCGCCGGGGATAATTGAGCGCGTGCTTGGGCCGCTCGTGATCCTCGGGACACCGATCCTCGGTGCCGACATCTTTTTTCTGTCGCGCCTGAGCATGCTCGGACTGGCCTGGCCCGAGAGGGCTTTCGCCTCCGCCGCCTTTTTCTGGCTTGGGGTCTCGATGTCGGACGTGTGGTGGCATGGGCGGAGGCTTGCGTCAGCCCACCCCGGGCCGTGCGAGAGGGCGCTCCAGAGCATCTTCGCCGCCCTGCATCGGCTGGAGCGGGCCTTTTACCCTTACGCCCCGTGGGTTGCCGTCCCTGCGCTAGGCCTCTGGCTCGCGCTGGCCGTGAAGGCGGCCTTTGGGGGCCTGACCATCTACGACCTGCCCTTGCTAAGCTTGCGGCTCTTCTACGTTTCAGTGCCCGCCTACGTCTGGATCAAGTGGCGCCATTGGGAGCGGGGCACCGGCTGGGCGAGCGCCAACCCGAAACCCGACACTTTTGGCGACCGCGTGATGACGTGGCGGAGCACGCTCGTGGTTCTGGGCCTTTTCGCGTTGCCGTTTGTCGCCTTTGCAGGTTGGTTGCTGTATCTGATTTGGCGGTATAACCTGTGGGCTCGATATTAGAAAGGTCCCCCCGGAGCCCGTATCTCCTCTGAAAGCGGGAAGGACTTCTTTTGGGTAGTCCACCCTTGCCCCAGCACTCAGTTTTCCGTCACCAGCCTTAAGCGAGGAGAACATCTTGCGGCAAGAGGCACGCTCGATGGAGAATCAAACTCCCGCCGCATTGCCTCTCCCGGTCCTCTATTTTTAGCCGCAACCGCCAACGGCGGCTTCGAGGCCAAGCGCGCTAGATTTCGCGCTTCCCAAGCGTGGACGCTTGCCTTTAGACTCTTTCTGAATGGCCACGCCAGCTCAAGAACCGTTGCCGCCCTCGCGCCATTGGCCCGAAGCCGCCTTGATCTTTGTGGTCGCCGGTTTGTTGCTGTGGTTGATGGCCGGCAATCTGTTCATTCTGGGGCTTGACGAAGGCATTTATTTCGACGGCGGCTTGCGCATTCTTCATGGCCAGGTTCCCTACCGTGATTTTTTCGTGCTCACCGGCCCGGGCAGTTATTGGCTGGAGGCCGCGGCGTTTCGGCTGTTCGGCGTCACACTTGCGGCAGGCCGCGTGGTCATGGTGCTCGATGTCGCATTGCTCACGGCGGTGGTGTTTTGGCTTGCCGCGCAGCTTACGCGGCGCAACGTGGCTTTGGCTACCGCCTTCATCTTCTTCGCCTTTGAGACCGGCCTATCGTTCCGCCTTTATGCGAATCATCGCTGGGATTCCTCAGCGCTGGCGATGCTCGGCGTGGCGTTTGCATTCAAGGCCGCGGCGCCATCGTCCCACCGCCGACTCGCCTGCCTTGCAGGCGGTTTCTTTGTGGCGGCTGCGGCGTGGTGCACGCCGCCGGTCATCCTGCTCGTCGTAGCGCTCGGTCTGTGGCTGCTCGTCAGCCGCGAAGGCCGAGGAATGATTCCAGCTTTTATCCTGGGTATCTGCCTTTGCTCCTTGCCCGCCGGGGCGGTGCTGGCCTACGAACACGCGCTAGTTCCGATGCTTCATAGCATGACGTGGAATCTGAGGCATTACGCGGCGGCCAACGAAGTCTATTACGGCTACGGCGCCTTGCCGGGGTGGAGCGGCTGGAGCACGGTGTTCAGCGTGAAGCACGGCGTCAAAATGCTTCTGCTGCGTCTGCTGGATTATTTTCTGGCGCTCCTTCCTCCTGGGTTGCCGCTCCTTGTTTACCTGATGTGGCTGCTGCGGACTCGCCGGGGGGTCTCCAAACTCAATCCTGAGCTTCCCCGTGTGCTGTGGCTGCTCATCGCCTCGGCCGCGTTGTTGCTCTCAACCTACCCTCGCTGGTCAGCCGACGAATTGATGTTCGTCACTCCGGTGTTTTACGTGCTGGCGGCGTATCTGTTGGAGCGGCTCTCAACGCGGCGCTGGCGGCTGGCCGTGGGCGCGACGTCGCTGACGCTGGCAGCGGTCACGTTGGCGGTTTCCGCTTCCGGTCTCACGCGTGAACCGTCCCTTCGCACTCGGGTTGGCGTGGTGCGGGCCGTCCCACAGGACCAGCAACTCATTTTGGCGCTCGACAGGAGCATTCCCCCGGGCGCCAGCCTCTTTGTGGATCCCTATCTTCCGGTCGTTTATTTCTTGACGGGCGGGGTCAATCCAACGCGATACGACTTTCTGCAGCCCGGCATGATGAGCGCGCGCGATGAAGCCGCAGCATGGCGTGAGCTCGAGCGGCGGCCACCCAAGTGGGTGGTCTATTTTCAGTTCCCTGCCGCAACCTTTTTTGCCATTTGGCCGCACGCCAATCCACGCCAGCCGGCGCTTGAGGCCCTCAATGCCTGGCTGCATCGTCACTATCATCTGGTCAAACTTATTGACCATCCGGTGACCGAGTTTGCCGTTTTGGAGCGGAACAGCCAGCTCCCTAATCGCTAGCCGTCGCGAAGTCTTTCCCTCGCTCTTCGCGGCCCAGCGCAATGCAGACGGCGCTCGCCACAATGACTCCCATTTCCAGGCCCGCGAGCGCCCACCCGTAGCCCACGCGAGCGCGCAGAGCGTACTCCACGGTATTGATGGGCGCGGCAAACAAAATGCCCAGTTGATAAACCAACCCGGGAAGCAGACTGCGCACTGTGCTTGGCGAAAGCTCATTGAGGTGCGCGGGAATAATGCCCCATACGCCTTGCACGCCCGCCTGCATCAAAAAAGCCCCCGCCGCCAGGGCCGCCACGCTGCCGCCAAAAGCCCACAGAGGAATTACCAGGAGCGAAAGTCCGAGAGCGGCAATCATGCTGCGCCGGCGGCCAAAGCCCTCGGAGAGTTGGCCAAAAACAACCGCGCCCATTACCGCGCCGACGTTGTAGAGCATGGCAATGTCCGCGACCACCCGCAACGGGATGCCGTGCGCATGGTGAAGAAAATCGGGATAAAGGTCCTGCGTGCCGTGGGAAAGACACATCAACAGCGTCATCAACAGAACCAGGTACAAAAACTGCTTCCAATAACGCGCGACCGTGCCCAAAATCGCCCGGAAGCTCGATTCCCGATGCGCCAGCCAGGCATGGGATTCGGGAACCTTGGCGCTGATGTAAAGCGCCAGCATGGCGGGCACGCCGCCCGCCCAGAACATCCAACGCCAACCCCAAGCGGGGAGAATGAACCGCGCCGCCACAGCCGCCAGCAAATAACCGATCGAATAGCCGCTTTGCAGCACGCCGGAAAGCAAACCGCGCCAACGCCGCGAGGCGGTCTCCATAGCCAGCGACGCGCCGACACCCCACTCGCCGCCCATGCCGATGCCGTAAAGCGCCCGCAAAACAATAAACACCGCGAAGCTCGGAGCAAACCCGCAAAGCAGCTCGATGAGGGAATAGTAGATGACGCTCGCCATCAAGGCACCACGACGACCGTAGCGGTCCGCATAAATCCCAAACAGAAACGCACCCACCGGCCGCATGGCGAGCGTCGCCGTGAGTGTCCAAACAATCGCCGCCTCGCTGACGTGGAAGCTCTTGGCCAAGTCCCCCATCAAAAAAACGACGACGCTGAAGTCGAAAGCATCCAGCGTCCACCCCAGGAAACACGCCGTGATGGCGTGTCGCTGCGCGGTGAGGCTGGGCGGAGAAGCGGCAACAGTTTTTGAGGTGCCGGCGTCGCTCATCGTCAATGCGGCCGTGAACCGTCGCGCGGCCTTGGCTGGTATAACCGCCTCGAACTTAAATTGCAAGAGAGTTACAAACGCGGCGGGTTCGACGCCGCGTAAACCGCGGGAGGACGGCAGGGTTTGGGATGATTTCAGCGTTCGCCGGAAGCGTCCGCGTTAGTGGCTAAAAACAATTTCTTTGACCCGCCGCAGGGGCAGGGAGAAATCGAAGACTTGGCGGCTCGCCGGATTGTAGTGGCTGGTAATGCCGAGAAAGCGCGCTTCCGCAGGCTCCGTGGTGGGCATCAGGTAGGTTCCCTGGATGACTTGTCCGCTGCGAAGCGTGACGGTCAGGCGGTTTTTGACAAACTCCACCTGCGCAATCTTTGAGAAG